>NZ_DCYC01000019.1:0-19233 GCF_002330965.1 Arsenicicoccus sp. UBA2120 | reverse complement strand
GTCAGCTCGGGGTAGAGGTAGCCGACCCCGGTACCCAGCATGACCAGCAGGACGAGCCGCGGGATGGAGCGGAAGAACCACGTGTAGGCCGCGGCCGTGAACGTCAGGACCGGGTTGGCCGACAGGCGCATCACGGCGAGGATCACGCCGAGCGTGACGCCGATGACCATCGCACCGAGGGTGCCAAGGATGGTGCCCATCAGCAGGCCGTTGAGCACGGGCTTGTAGTTCATGACCTTGACCATGAACGCCAGGTCCCAGCGCTCGTTGGTGAGGAAGGAGCTCACCATCATGGCCAGGAGGACGAGGATGACGGCGACGGCGACCCAGCGCCAGGGGTGCCGGACGGGCCGGGCGTCGATGGCGCCCGGCCGGTCCGTCGTGCTGACCGGCTGTCCCTGCTGGGGTGACCTCGAGACGGAATCAGCCATGGATCAGGGGTTCACCGGGAACGCGGTGACGGCGCCGTCGGCGTTGTTCCACTTCTCGAGGACCTTCTTGTAGTCCCCGGACTTCTCCATCGCGGCGAACGCCCCACCGATGGCCTCGGCCAGGGCCTGCTGGTCCTTGGGGACGACGATGCCGTACGGCGCGGAGTCGTAGAGCTCGCCGACCTTCTCCAGCTGACCGTTGGTCTGCTTGACGGCGTAGTTGGTGATCGGGGAGTCGGCGGCCATGGCGTCGACCTTGCCCGAGGACAGGTCGGCGGTGACCTTGGACTGCTCGGTCTCGACGATCTGGGTGATGGCCGGCTGGCCAGCGTCGGTGCACTTCTTGGAGCGGGCCGTCAGGTCGTCGATCTGGACGGTGCCCTTCTGGACACCCACCTTGAGGCCGCACGCCTTGGCCGGGTCGACCTGCTTGGGGTTGCCCTTCTTGACCGCCCACAGGGTGCCGGCGTTGAAGTACTGCACCATGTTGACCTTCTGCTTGCGGTCGGCGTTGATCGTGAAGGACGAGACGCCGACGTCGAACTTGCCGGAGGTGACCCCCAGGATGATCGACGGGAACTCGGCGTTCTGGAACTCCGCCTTGAGACCGAGCTTCTGCGCCGCGGCGGTGAAGAGGTCGACGTCCATGCCGGTGACGGTCTTGCCGTCGTCGCCGATGAACTCGTTGGGGGCGTAGGACGCGTCCGAGCCGACCTTGAGGACGCCGGCCTGCTTGATCTTGGCGGGCACCTTGTCGGCGAGGGCCTGGTCGACGGCCTGGCTGGCGGCGGCGGTGGCCGATCCGGCGGCGCTGGAGGCCTTGGCGCCTCCGGACTCCAGCGAGTCCGACCCGCAGGCGGCGAGGGACAGGGACGAGGCGACCGCCAGGGCGGCGACGACCACCGAGGCTCGAGCGGGACGGATGGGCACGGGGCTACCTCCATAGGCATGAGTAAGCGGTGTGTGAACCATGCCACGCATGATCATGCCGGACAACGGATCGAGCCACGGACGGATGCGCTGCGCCCGAATCGTGACGTGAGCGGTCGGTGAGGTGCGGCGAGCGGCAGCCGCGCTGCTCAGCGGACCAACGCCTCTGCCAACGTCTCCTGGATCCAGGTCAGGAAGTCGTAGAGCGCGGCGGTCTGCACGTGCGGGTGGTCCTCGCCGTACTGCTCGACCAGCTCCTCGAGGGCCTCGGCGTCCTCGTCGGTCCGCAGCCCGAGCCGCTCCCCCAGCACCAGCCGCACGTCCGTGAGCGCGACGGTCAGCTGGCCGGCCTGCGCCGTCGTCAGCGTCAGGACCTCGGGGTCGGTGGCGTGCTCGAGCAGGGACACCGCGGCGTCGATGGTCGCGACCTTGCGCTGGCGCAGGCCCATCTCGGTGAGCCGGCGGAACTCCTGCGCCTCCTCCTCGGCCTGCTGCCCCTCGTCGCGGCGCGCGTCGGGGAACAGCCGCCGCAGCGCCGGGTCGGCCTGGCGCCGCGGTGGCTCGGCCGACAGGCCCGCCATGGCGTCGGTCAGCGGGTCGCCCGTGGGGTCGGGGATCGCCGGACCCATGCCCCGGATCAGGCGCCCCACCTGGACCAGCAGGCTGGCGACGAGCTCCCGCTCGTCCTCGTCGAGGTGCCCGACGATGCGGTCGCCGTGGCGTCGGAAGGCCTGCGCCATCTACTCGTCCTTCTGGTAGGTCGCCCACAGGCCGTAGCCCTGCAGCGCCTCGGTGTCGCGCTCCATCTCGTCGCGCGTGCCCGAGCTGACGACGGCGCGCCCCTCGAGGTGCACGCCGAGCATGAGCTTCTCGGCCTTGGCCCGGTCGTAGCCGAAGTACTCCTGGAAGACATAGGTCACGTAGGACATGAGGTTGACCGGGTCGTTCCAGACGAGGGTCACCCAGGGCACGTCGGGGCTGATGAGCTCGTCCGACTGCGGCAGGTCGAGCTCGACGGGGGCGACGGACATGGTCGCCAGTCTAGGCAGAGTCCTCCGGCAGGGCAGCGGCCCGCTCCTCCTCGGTCAGCAGCCGCGAGCGGGTCAGGAAGCGCAGGCCCTCGGGCGACTCCAGCGAGAAGCCGCCACCCCGTCCGGGGACGGCGTCGATCGTGAGGTGGGTGTGGGCCCACGACGCGTGCTGCGCCCGCGAGATCCAGACGGGTATGCCGGGAAGCCCCGGAGCCACGAGCCGTCCGAGCAGCACGTCGGCGTCACCGGTCAGGAACTCCCCCTCGGGGTAGCACATCGGGGAGCTGCCGTCGCAGCACCCGCCGGACTGGTGGAACATCACGGGGCCGTTGCGGTCCACGAGCCGGCGCAGCAGCTCCGCGGCGGCCTCGGTGAGCCCGACCCGCGACGGCGCCGGCTGCGGGATCTCGGCATACGACCGCTCCTGCGGAGCCGGGCACACCGCTGGGGTGACCGGCTTCGCGGGCTGGTGATCGCTCATCTCTAGTAGAACCCGAGCTTGTCGGGGCTGTAGGAGACCAGGAGGTTCTTGGTCTGCTGGTAGTGGTCGAGCATCATCTTGTGGTTCTCGCGGCCGATGCCGGACTGCTTGTAGCCGCCGAACGCGGCGTGCGCGGGGTACTGGTGGTAGCAGTTGGTCCAGACGCGGCCCGCCTGGATCGCCCGCCCCATCGTGTAGGCGCGCTGCATCTGCCGGGTCCACACGCCGGCGCCGAGGCCGTAGAGCGTGTCGTTGGCGGTCGCGAGCGCCTCGGCGTCGTCCTCGAAGGAGGTCAGCGCCACGACCGGCCCGAAGATCTCCTCCTGGAAGATCCGCATGTCGTTGCGGCCCTCGAAGATCGTGGGCTGGATGTAGAACCCGCCCGCGAGATCGCCCTCCAGCTCGGCCTTCTCGCCGCCGGTGAGGACCTTGGCGCCCTCCTCGCGACCGATCGCGAGATAGCTCGTGATCTTTTCGAACTGGTCGTTGGAGGCCTGGGCGCCCATCATCGTGTCGGTGTCCAGGGGGTTGGCCTGGACGATCGCCTCGACGCGCTTGATGGCGTCGGCGACGAAGCCGTCGTAGATCGAGCGCTGCACCAGCGCCCGCGACGGGCACGTGCAGACCTCGCCCTGGTTGAGCGCGAACATGACGAAGCCCTCGAGCGCCTTGTCGTAGAACGCGTCCTGCTGCTCGGCGACGTCCGCGAAGAAGATGTTGGGGCTCTTGCCGCCGAGCTCCAGGGTGACCGGGATGATGTTCTGGCTGGCGTACTGCATGATCAGGCGGCCGGTCGTCGTCTCGCCGGTGAACGCGATCTTGGCGATGCGGGGGGACGACGCGAGGGGCTTGCCCGCCTCGACGCCGAAGCCGTTGACGATGTTGAGGACGCCCTCGGGGATCAGGTCGCCGATGATCTCGACGAGCTTGAGGATCGACCAGGGGGTCTGCTCGGCGGGCTTGAGGACGATCGCGTTGCCGGCGGCCAGGGCGGGGGCGAGCTTCCACACCGCCATGAGGATCGGGAAGTTCCACGGGATGATCTGCCCGACCACGCCGAGCGGCTCGTGGAAGTGGTAGGCCACCGTCATCTCGTCGATCTGGCTGATCCCGCCCTCCTGGGCGCGCAGCGCCCCGGCGAAGTAGCGGAAGTGGTCGATCGCGAGCGGGATGTCGGCGTTGAGCGTCTCGCGGACGGCCTTGCCGTTGTCCCACGTCTCGATGACCGCGATCTGCTCGAGGTGCTCCTCCATGCGGTCGGCGATCTTGAGCAGGACGTTCGCCCGGTCGGCGACGGAGGTGCGGCCCCACGCGGGGGCGGCCCGGTGCGCGGCGTCCAGGGCGGCGTCGATGTCCTCGGCCGTGCCGCGCGCGATGCTGGTGAAGACCTGGCCGGTCACCGGCGTCGGGTTGTCGAAGTACTCGCCCTTGACCGGGTCGGTCCAGCGACCCCCGATCCAGTGGCCGTAGCGCTCCTTGATCTCGATCGGTGACTCGCTGCTGCCGGGCTGGGGATAGACGCTCATCGGTGCTCCCATCGTCGTTGGTGGGTCGTCGGCCGCCGCGGGTGGGCGTGACCGGGATCACCACGCTACGTCAGTCCGGGCCGCGCGCGACCAGGATCACCCGGGTGACGGTGGGCGGGCGGCATACGGGCTCTGCCTCCCCGCAGGGGTAGGGGGCGGTTAGAGTGCCTCGCGTGACTCGCAACGTGGCCAGCACGGCCCTCCTCACCGATCACTACGAGCTGACGATGGTGCAGGCCGCCCTACACTCGGGCGCTGCCCACCGCGACTGCGTCTTCGAGGTGTTCGCGCGGCGGCTGCCCGACGGGCGTCGCTACGGGGTCGTCGCCGGGACCGGTCGGGTGGTCGAGGCCATCCGCGACTTCCGCTTCGGCGAGGAGGAGATCGCCCTCCTGCGCGAGCACCAGGTCGTGGACGAGACGACGCTGGACTACCTCGCCTCCTATCGCTTCACCGGCGACGTCTGGGGCTACGCCGAGGGCGAGGTCTACTTCCCCAGCTCGCCGCTGCTGGTCGTCGAGGGGACCTTCGCCGAGGCCTGCATCCTCGAGACGCTGGTCCTGTCGATCATGAACCACGACTCGGCCATCGCCGGGGCCGGGTCGCGGATGGTCACGGCCGCCGAGGAGCGCCCGCTCATCGAGATGGGCTCGCGGCGCACCCACGAGGAGGCGGCGGTGGCGGCGGCCCGCGCGGCCTACATCGTGGGCTTCGGCAAGACCTCCAACCTCGAGGCCGGACGTCGCTTCGGGGTGCCGACGGCCGGGACCTCCGCGCACTCGTTCACGCTGCTGCACGACACGGAGAGCCGGGCCTTCCAGGCCCAGCTGGAGTCCCTCGGCAAGGGCACCACGCTGCTGGTCGACACGTATGACGTCCGCGCCGCCGTGGCCGAGGCCGTCCGGCTCGCGGGGCCCGAGCTCGGCGGCGTGCGCCTCGACTCCGGGGACCTCGTCGCGCAGGCCCGCGAGGTGCGCCACCAGCTGGACGAGCTGGGCGCCACCAAGACCCGCATCACCGTGACGTCGGACCTCGACGAGTACGCCATCGCGGCGCTGGCCGCCGCCCCCGTCGACGGCTACGGGGTCGGGACCTCGCTGGTCACCGGCTCGGGCGCGCCGACCGCGGGCATGGTCTACAAGCTCGTCGCCCGCAAGGACGACGACGGCACGTGGGTCTCGGTGGCCAAGGCCTCCGCGTCCAAGACGTCGGTGGGTGGCCGCAAGTACGCCCTGCGCCGGCTCGACGAGCGCGGCGCGGCGCAGGCCGAGGTCATCGGCATCGGCGAGCACCCGGTGGGCGACGACAACGACCGCGAGCTGCTCGTGCAGCTGGTCCGCAGTGGCGAGATCGTCGGCGACCTGTCGCTCGAGGCCGCGCGGGCCCGGCACGAGGCGTCCGTGGCCGAGCTGCCGGCGCGGGCGCGACGCCTGTCGCGCGGCGAGCCGGCGATCCCCACCCAGTTCGTCGACGACGTGGAGGACTGACCGGTGGCGGGCGAGGCCGGGGGCGAGGCCGGGGGCGAGCGGCGGGCGCTGCTGGTCGTGGACGTGCAGGGCGACTTCTGCGAGGGCGGGTCGCTGGCCGTGGCCGGCGGGGCTGCGGTGGCGCGGGACGTCGCGTCGCTGGTGCGCTCGCGCGCTGCCTCGGGCGCGGGCTCGGACAGCGGCTCGGACGGGGACCGGTATGCCGCTGTCGTGGCCACCCAGGACTGGCACGAGGACCCCGGCGGCCACTGGGCGCACGAGCCGGACTACGTCGACACGTGGCCCGTGCACTGCGCCGCCGGGACGCCGGGCGCCGACTTCCACGAGGGGCTGCGCCCTGCCCTGGACCAGGTCGACGTGATCGTGCGCAAGGGCCGGCGGTCGGCCGCCTACTCGGGCTTCGAGGGGCTGACGGCCGAGGGTGAGCCGCTCGCGGGCTGGCTCGCGTCGCACGGGATCACGGCCGTGGACTGCGTGGGCATCGCGACCGACCACTGCGTGCGGGCCACCGCCCTGGACGCGGTCGCGGCGGGGCTGTCCACCCGCGTGCTCCTGCATCTCACGGCAGGTGTCGCGCCGGACACGACCGAGCGCGCGCTGGGCGAGCTGCGTGCGGCGGGAGTTGAGCTGGTCGGCGCCCCGCGCCTCGGACCGGCCTGAGGCCACGCACCCCACCCGACACCCGCACCGAGGCCGTCTCACCCTGCAGCACGAGACAGGCGCGCCACCCCGAGACGTGGTCCGGGGCATCCGGGCGTCCGCGGTGTGGATCGCCTCAGCGGCGGCGGGGCGGCAGCGGGCCGCGCACTACGCAGGTCTTGCCGACCTTGTCGTGGATCGCCTGGTGCAGCGGCCGGTCGGCCAGCGGCCAGAGGCCGTCGACCAGCATCCAGACCATGCCGATGGCGCCCGGCAGGACATCGCCCAGCCTCTTCACGATCGTGCGCAGGGCGATCTGGCCGGCGGGCGCGGGGGCGGCGGCGTCGATGCTGCGAACGCTGATCCCCGTGACCAGGCGCCCGAGGGTGCGGCCCCACCGGCTCAGGCAGACGACCTCGTAGAGCACGGCGGCGGCGAACATCGCCCCCGCGACCTGCAGCTGCAGGGCCGCGCCCGGCATCGGGGTCTCCGGCAGCGTCGAGCTCCCGGCCGCCGCGGCCGCCATCGCCGCGTCCCACCAGGACTGCACCTGCGGGATCCAGTCGCGCATGAGGTATGCCGTGAGCGGCAGCATCACGAGCAGGACGAGAAGCCCGTCGAGGATCCAGGCGAAGAACCGTCGCCACCACCCGCTGAGGGGCTGCCCGTCCGGCGTGGTGTCCTGCGCCGGCTGGGCGTAGGCGCCGGGGTAGGGAGCCTGCTGGTGCTGGCGGGGGGCCTGCTCGGTGCCGCCGCCCCCGAGGCCGCCGGGCGGGGCGACATACGGGCTCTGCCCCGGACGACCGTCGCTCTGGTGGCTGGGCTGGCTGGGCTGGCTGTGCTGACCGGACTGGGCTTGACGGGCCTGCTGCTCACGCTGACGCTCGCGCAGGTGGAAGTCCTCGACGTGCGCGCCCTCGCCGATCTGGGACCGGGCGACCTGCGGCGCCACCTTCGGCGCCCGGTGGTCGCTCCACGAGACTCCGTCGAAGTATCGGAGGTAGGTGGGGTCCTGGGGATCGTCGTACCACCCTGATGGCTGGGTCATGCCCCTAGCCTGCCACGCCGACCTGCGGCCGACGGACGACGGCAGGCCGACGAGGCCGGCGGCAACCCGATGGGGGTATGTCGGTGCCGAGGACTACCCTGTCCCCGTGCTGTCAGCCATCCTGCGCCGTCACCTCGCGCGCCACCGCGGACCCCTCGTCCTGGTCCTGATCTTCCAGACCGTGCAGGTGCTGGCCAACCTCTACCTCCCCACGCTCAACGCCGACGTCATCGACCGCGGCATCGCGCAGGGGGACACCGGCTATGTCGTGCGCACGGGCGGCTGGATGCTGGCGATCACGGTCGTGCAGATCCTCGCCAACCTGGTCGCGATCTACTACGGCGCGCGCACCGCGATGCGCTTCGGTCGCGACCTGCGGGCCGAGATCTTCAGCACCGTCGAGGAGTTCGCCGCCGAGGAGCTCGGCAGGTTCGGCGCGCCGTCGCTGATCACCCGCACCACCAACGACGTCCAGCAGATCCAGATGCTCGTGTTCATGACGCTCGTGATGATGGTGTCCGCACCCATCACCGCCGTCGGCGGGGTCGTCATGGCGCTGCGCCACGACGTCGCGCTGTCGGGCCTGCTGCTGGTCGTCGTGCCCGTCCTCGTCGGCTGCCTCGGGCTGATCATCGTGCGGTTGCACCCGTTGTTCCGCCGCATGCAGGTGCAGGTCGACGGCGTCAACCAGATCCTGCGCGAGCAGATCACGGGTGTGCGGGTCATCCGGGCGTTCGTCAAGGACCCGGCCGAGCAGGAGCGGTTCGCGGTCGCCAACGACGAGCTGCGCGACGTCGCGGTCATGGCGGGCCGGCTCATGACCTCGATGTTCCCCCTGATAATGCTCATCATGAACGTCTCGACCGTCGCGGTCATCTGGTTCGGCGGGCTGCGGGTCGACAGCGGCGACATGCAGGTCGGGGACCTCGTGGCGATGATGACCTATCTCATGCAGATCCTCATGTCGGTGCTGATGGCGTCGATGATGTTCATGGTCCTGCCCCGGGCGCAGGTGTCCGCCGAGCGCATCAGCGAGGTGCTCTCGACGCAGCCCACCGTGCGGGCGCCCGCCGAGCCGGTGCGACCGGTCGAGCGACGCGGGGTCGTGGAGCTGCGCGGGGTCAGCTTCACCTTTCCCGGTGCCGACGACCCCGTCCTGCGCGACATCGACCTGGTGGCCCGCCCCGGTCGCACGACCGCGATCATCGGGTCGACGGGGTCCGGCAAGACGACGCTGGTCAACCTGATCCCCCGGCTCATGGACGCCACGGCCGGCCAGGTGCTGATCGACGGCGTCGACGTGCGCGACCTCGACCTCGACGCCCTGTGGGAGTGCTTCGGTCTGGTGCCGCAACGTCCCTACCTGTTCACCGGCACGGTCGCCAGCAACCTGCGCCTGGGCCGCGAGGACGCCACCGAGGACGAGCTGCGGGCTGCGCTGGAGATCGCGCAGGCGCGGGAGTTCGTCGAGGCGATGGAGGGTGGCCTCGACGCCCCCATCACCCAGGGCGGCACCAATGTCTCTGGCGGCCAGCGGCAGCGCCTGGCCATCGCCCGCGCGGTCGTGCGGCGGCCTCTGGTCTACCTTTTCGACGACTCCTTCTCCGCGCTGGACTACGCGACGGACGCCGCCCTACGGGCAGCCCTGCGGCCCACCACCCGCGAGTCGACGGTGGTCGTGGTCGCCCAGCGGGTCAACACGATCCGGGACGCCGACGAGATAATCGTGCTCGACGAGGGCGCGGTCGTCGGCCGCGGTCGCCACGGCGAGCTCATGCAGACCTGCGAGACCTATCGCGAGATCGTGCTGTCCCAGCTGAGCGAGGAGGAGGCCGCATGAGCTCGTCCACGCAGGAGCGTCGCACCTCGCCCGCTCGCGGCCCGATGGCCATGGGCGCACCCGTGGCCAAGCCCGACGACTTCCGCGCCTCCGCACGGCGGCTCCTGCGCGACCTCACCGCGCACCGGGGCCACATCCTCGTCATCACCGTCCTCGGCGTGATCGGCGTGGCGTTCTCGGTGGTCGGGCCCAAGGTCCTCGGCCGGGCGACCGACCTCGTGTTCGCCGGCGCGATCGGGCAGCACCTGCCGGCCGGCGCCACCCGTGAGCAGCTTGTCGAGGGGCTTCGCGCACGCGGCGACTCGCGCATGGCGGACCTGCTGTCCGGCATGCCCGACCTCGTCCCCGGCTCGGGGGTCGACACCGGCGCCGTGGCGCAGGTGCTCGCGTGGGCGCTCGGGCTCTACGTCCTGTCCTCCGTGTTCACCTGGGTGCAGGTGTGGCTGACCACCACCGTCGTGCAGCGCACCGTCCACCGGATGCGCCACGACGTCGAGCACAAGCTCGAGCGGCTCCCGGTGCGCTACTTCGACACCGAGTCCCGCGGCGACATCCTGTCCCGCGCCACCAACGACGTCGACAACGTCGCCCAGTCGCTGCAGCAGACCATGACCCAGCTGCTCAACAGCGCCCTGACGGTCCTCGGCGTGATCGTCATGATGCTGACCATCTCGCCGCTGCTGACGATCGTCGCCGTCGTGAGCATCCCCGTCATGGCCGTGATCACCATGGCCATCGCCAAGCGCTCCCAGCCGCAGTTCCGCGAGCAGTGGGCGGCCACCGGGCGCCTCAACGGGCACGTCGAGGAGATGTACTCCGGGCAGCTGCTGGTCAAGGTCTTCGGTCAGCGTGCCGGTGCCCAGCGCACGTTCGCCGAGCACAACGACGCCCTCTACGAGGCGGCCTTCAAGGCTCAGTTCGTCTCCGGCATCATCCAGCCGGCCATGTGGTTCGTGTCCAACCTCAACTTCGTGCTCGTCGCCGTGATCGGCGGCGTGCGCGTGGCCTCGGGCTCCTTGTCCATCGGCGGGGTGCAGGCGTTCATCCAGTACTCCCGGCAGTTCAGCCAGCCGCTCGGCCAGCTCGCCGCCATGGCCAACATGCTCCAGTCGGGCGTCGCCTCGGCCGAGCGCGTCTACTCGCTGCTCGACGCCGAGGAGGAGTCCCCGGACGTGCCCTCGCGCACCGTGACGGCGACCGTGGGCGACGACGTCGCGGGCGGAGGCCGGGCAGACGGCTCGGCTGAGCGCACCGTCGTCGGTCGGGTGGCGTTCGAGGACGTCTCCTTCTCCTACTCCCCCGACACCCCGCTCATCGAGCACCTCGACCTGGTCGCCGAGCCGGGGCAGACCATCGCCATCGTCGGCCCCACCGGTGCCGGCAAGACGACCCTGGCCAACCTCCTGCTGCGCTACTACGACGTCGACGGCGGCCGGATCACGCTGGACCGCACCGACATCCGCGACCTGCCCCGCGGCGAGCTGCGGTCGGCGTTCGGGGTGGTGCTGCAGGACACCTGGCTGTTCACCGGCAGCATCCGCGACAACATCGCGTATGGCGCCGCCCGCCCCACCGAGGACGCCGTCGTCTCGGCGGCCGCCGCGGCCCACGCCGACCACTTCATCCGGACGCTGCCCGACGGCTACGACACGGTGCTGGACGACGACGGCTCGTCGTTGTCGGCGGGCCAGCGTCAGCTGCTCACCATCGCCCGCGCGTTCCTGGCCGACCCGTCGATCCTGATCCTGGACGAAGCCACCAGCTCGGTCGACACCCGCACCGAGGCCCTCGTCCAGGAGGCGATGGACCGGCTCCGCCGCGACCGCACGAGCTTCGTCATCGCCCACCGCCTCTCGACCATCCGTCACGCCGACCGGATCGTCGTCATGGAGCACGGCGCGATCGTCGAGCAGGGATCGCACGACCAGCTCCTCGCCTCGGGTGGCGCCTACGCCCGGCTCTACCAGGCGCAGTTCTCCGGGGCCGTCACCGAGGAACCGTCCGTCTGAGGAGCCGCCGGTCCGAGGAACCGTCGGCCTGAGGAGCCGCCGGTCCGAGGAACCGTCCGCCTGAGGAGCCGCCGGTCCGAGGAACCGTCCGCCTGAGGAGCCACAGGCTCGACGAGCGGGGCGTCCAACGAACGTCGGTCCAAGGGTCGCTGACGTGTTGCCCGGGTGGCCAGCGCGTGGGTGAATGGCGACCATGGCGACCCACCAGCACGAGCCGCACCTCGACCAGCCCGTCCGGCGACCCGACGTCGGCCTGATCGCACCTCCGGGCCTGCCCCCCGAGCGCATCCTCGAGGTGGCACGCGCTGCCGAGACCGCGGGGCTGGACGACCTGTGGCTGTGGGAGGACTGCTTCGCGAGCAGCGGCGTCGCACCTGCCGCTGCGGTCCTGGGGGCGACCCAGCGCCTGCGGGTCGGCATCGGGATCCTGCCGGCGCCCCTGCGGGCCCCGTCGCTCACCGCGATGGAGATCGCGACGCTGGCGCGGATGTTTCCCCATCGGTTCCGCCCTGGCCTCGGCCACGGCGTCCTGGACTGGATGGGCCAGGCCGGAGTCCGTGTCCCCTCCCCCCTCACGCTGCTGCGCGAGCACCTGGAGGCAGTGCGTGACCTGCTGGCCGGCGAGCGCGTCACGCGGAACGGCCGCTACGTGCATCTCGAGGACGTGCAGCTGCGCTGGCCGCCGCCCGTCGAGCCCGAGCTGTTCGTGGGCGCACGGGGACCCAAGACCCTGGCCCTGGCCGGCGAGCTCGCCGACGGGGTGATCCTGGACGACGCCGCCCCGGAGGGACGGGTCGATGCGAGCCGCGTCGTCGAGGCCCTGGCGACGGTGCGGGAGGCTCGGGAGCGGGCGGGACGGACCGGGGACCCGCACGTCGTGGCCTTCCTGCCGGTGCCGGACGGCACCTCCGCCGCAGACCTCGGCGCCAGGATCACGGCCCTGGGCGAGGCCGGAGCGACCGTCGTGGCCGCCTTCGCCACGGATCCCGCCGGACCACCGGCCGGAGACGAGCGGGTCCTGGCCCTGGCCGAGCTCCTCCGCGCGACCCGCTCCCCGGCTCCCCCACGTTGAGAAGCGCTCGCCCGCGTTGAGAGGCGCGCCCCCCGCGTTGAGAGGCGACAGATGGGGGTTCTCGCAGCCCCATGACCCCCATCTGTCGCCTCTCAACGACCCAACTCGCCCACTCACGCCGGCGGAGGCGGCCAGACCTGCACGCACGCCGCCCGCCGTCTCGGTCGAGGCGGCGGGCGGGCGGCATACGGGATGGTCAGAGGTTGCCGCGCAGCTCCTGCTCGCGCTCGATGGCGGTGAACAGCGCCTGGAAGTTGCCCTTGCCGAAGCCCAGCGATCCGTGGCGCTCGATCAGCTCGAAGAACACCGTCGGCCGGTCGCCGAGCGGGCGGGTGAAGATCTGCAGGAGGTAGCCGTCCTCGTCGCGGTCGACCAGGATGCCGCGACGCTGCAGCTCCTCGATCGGGACGCGGACCTGGCCGATGCGCTCGCGCAGCTCGGGGTCCTCGTAGTACGAGTCGGGGGTCGACAGGAACTCGACGCCGTTGGCGAGCAGCTCGTCGTAGGTGCGGAGGATGTCGTTGGTCGCGAGCGCGAGGTGCTGGGCGCCGGGGCCGCCGTAGAAGTCGAGGTACTCGTCGATCTGCGAGCGCTTCTTGCCGATCGCCGGCTCGTTGAGGGGGAACTTCACGCGGTGGTTGCCGTTGGCGACGACCTTGGACATGAGGGCGGAGTAGTCGGTGGCGATGTCGTCACCGATGAACTCGGCCATGTTCACGAAACCCATGACCTTGTTGTAGAAGCCGACCCACTCGTCCATCTTGCCGAGCTCGACGTTGCCGACGATGTGGTCCAGCGCCTGGAAGAGTCGCTTGGGGGCCCCGTCGCGCTTCTGGTAGGTCGAGGTGCGCTCGACGTAGCCGGGCCAGTACGGACCGGAGTAGCGGGAGCGGTCGACGAGGGTGTGACGGGTCTCGCCGTAGGTGGCGATCGACGCGAAGCGCAGCGTGCCGTGCTCGTCCGTGACGTCCTGCGGCTCGTCGATGACGGTCGCACCCATCCGGCGGGCCTGGGCCACGCAGCGGTCCACGTCCGGGACCTCGAGGGCGATGTCGACGACGCCGTCGCCGTGCTTGGCGTGGTGCTCGATCAGCGGGCTGGCCGGGCTGACGGCACCCTTGATGACGAAACGGATCGAGCCCGATCGCAGGACGAAGGACTTGTGGTCGCGGTTGCCGTGCTCCGGCCCGGAGTAGGCCTCCAGCGTCATGCCCCAGGCGGACTGGTAGTAGTGCGCGGTCTGGGTGGCGTTGCCCACCACGAAGACGATGGCGTCCCACCCGGTGACGGGGAAGGGATCGCTCGCCTCGTCGTACTCGACGAGGCCGACCAGCTGCTTGAGCTGGTTGAGGTCCAGGTCGGCGTCCCGCTCTTGCGGCGTCAGGTCCAAGGTGGTGTCGGTCATGAGGCCCAACTGTGAGGGCCGCCGGGCACCCGGGCAAGCATGTCCTTCCCACCTGGTCAAAGTGGTCAGGAATGATGCCGTCCGCCAGGAACGGGTGGACAATGTGTCCCATGGCCATCGACGACCTGGACCGCAGGCTCATCCACGCCTTCACCCGGGACCCGCACATCGGGGTGCTCGGCGCGTCGAGGGAGCTCGGCGTCGCGCGCGGCACCGTCCAGGCCCGGCTGGACCGCCTGCAGCGGCGGGGCGTCATCGCGTCCTTCGAGCCGCACGTCGACCCGGCCGCGCTGGGCTACCCCGTGATGGCCTTCGCCACGCTCGAGATCCGCCAGGACCACGGGCACGAGCGCGTCGTGCAGCACCTCGAGCAGATCCCCGAGGTGCTCGAGGCCCACACGATCACCGGGTCGGGTGACATCTGGATCCGCATCGTCGGCCGGGACAACGCCGACCTGCAGCGCGTGATCGACGACGTGGTGGCGGGCGGTTCCGTCATACGGACCTCGACGGTGATCTCCCTGGCCACCCGGCTGGCGCACCGGACCACTCCCCTGGTCGACGCCGCGGTCCAGTGACCTAGCGAGCCCGACGGCCTGGCGAGCCCGACGACCTGGTGGCGGTCGACGACCTAGCGGCGGCCGACGAACCAGTTGCGGATCTTGTCGATGCGCTCGGTGACCTGGGCGCCGGACGCCTGGTCCAGCGCCGGACCCCCGCAGACCTGCCGCAGCTCGGAGTGCACGATGGCGTGCTTCGTCCCCGTCTTGCGGGCATAGGCCGAGACCAGCTTGTTGAGCTCCTTGCGCTGGGCCTGCAGGGCGCGGTGCGCCGAGACCTCCTCGTGTCGCTCCTTGGCGCGGGCGTTGGGCTTCTGCCGGTCCTGGCGCTCTCGCAGCAGGTGCGCCATCTGGTCGGGCTCGAGCAGACCGGGGAGCCCGAGATAGCCCTCCTCCTCCTCCGAGCCCACGTCCGCCACGAGACCGAACTGCTGGGCGTCGAACAGGACGTGGTCGAACTCCGCGTCCGACTCCAGCGCCTCGAACTTCAGGTCGAGCTCGTCACTGGCCTGCTCGGACCGGTTGGCCTCCTCGAGGAGCCCGTCCTCCTCGGACCAGAGCGGCTCCTCCTCACCGGGTTTTTTGGGCCGGTCGAGCGCGTGGTCCCGCTCGTCCTCCAGGCGGGCGGCGTGCTCGAGCAGCACCGGCACGGACGGGAGGAACACCGAGGCCACCTCTCCGCGCTTACGGGCGCGCACGAACCGCCCCACCGCCTGCGCGAAGAACAGGGGCGTCGACGTCGAGGTCGCGTAGACCCCGACCGCCAGGCGGGGCACGTCCACCCCCTCGGAGACCATCCGGACCGCGACCAGCCAACGATCGGTGGACTGGGAGTAGGTCTCGATGCGCTGGGAGGCCCCGGCGTCGTCGGACAGGACGACCGTGGGCTTCTCCCCCGTGATCTCGTGCAGGATCCTGGCGTAGGCTCGGGCATTGGTCTGGTTGGTCGCGATCACCAGGCCGCCGGCGTCCGGCACGTGCCGGCGCACCTCGGTGAGGCGCTTGTCGGCGGCGCGCAGCACGGACGGGATCCACTCCCCCGTGGGAGACAGCGCGGTCCGCCACGCGTGCGCCGTGAGGTCCTTGGTGAGCGGCTCGCCCAGCCGGGCGGCGAGCTCGTCGCCGGCGCGGGTCCGCCAACGCATCGCGCCCCCGTAGGCCATGAACAGCACCGGCCGCACCACGCCGTCGCGCAGCGCCTCGGCGTAGCCGTAGGAGTAGTCCGAGGCCGACCGACGGATGCCGTCCGGACCCTCCTCGTACCGCACGAACGGGATGGGGCTCGTGTCGGAGCGGAAGGGCGTGCCGGTGAGCGCCAGCCGCCGCGCCGCGGGCTCGAAGGCCTCACGGATCGCGTCCCCCCAGGACTTGGTGTCGCCGCCGTGGTGGATCTCGTCGAGGATCACGAGGGTCGGGGCGGCCTCCGTGCGGGCCCGGTGCAGCAGCGGCTTGGACGCCACCTGCGCGTAGGTCAGCGCCACGCCGTCGAAGGCCTTGTTGTGCGTCCCCGCGGCGTTGGTGAAGGTCGGGTCGAGCTGGATACCGACGCGTGCGGCGGCGTCCGCCCACTGCACCTTGAGGTGCTCGGTCGGGGCGACGACGGTGACGCGGCGCACCACCCCGCGTCGGAGCAGCTCGGTCGCGACCCGGAGCGCGTATGTCGTCTTGCCGGCCCCAGGCGTGGCCACCGCCAGGAAGTCGCGGGGACGTTCGGTGAGGTAGGCCTCGAGGGCCTCGGCCTGCCAGGCACGCAGCTTGCCAGCCGTCCCCCATGCTGCACGCTCGGGAAAGGCTGGGGACAGGTGTTCGGCAGCAGAGGTACTCATCGCGTCCTGCAGGGTAGACGTTTTCGCCGGGCAACATGCCGGGCGACGGGTGCTTGACAGCCGTGGGAGGCACGAGATCGGCCCGCCACCCCGGTTCGGGGGTGGCGGGCCGACGAGGTCGTGGTGGTCAGCCCAGCTTGAGCGTGACGCGGTCGGCCGAGCCGACCGTGGTGGCGCCGGAGGGCGCGGAGCCGATCTTGATGGTGTCGGCCGGCTGCGAGCCGAGCTTGAGGGTGACGGCGTTGGCGGAGCCCCCGGCGAGGGTGGCGACGGCAGCGACGGTGATGACGGCAGCGGTGCGGGCGAGGTTACGCATGGTGGTTTCCCTTCGACGACGGCAGGGCGCCCCGTGACACCCCGCAACCAGAGTAGCGCCTTGCGTGAGCAAATATCACTAGCAGTGATCTAAACCCGTCAAAAGGATGAAATCACTCGCCGCCGTCCTGCGGCTTGCGCAACCCGTCGTAGATCTCCTGGCAGATCGGGCACACCGGGAACTTCTTGGGATCGCGCCCGGGGACCCAGATCTTGCCGCACAGCGCGATGACCGGCTCCCCCGTCATCGCGCTCTCCAGGATCTTCTCCTTGCGCACGTAGTGGGCGAAGCGCTCGCGGTCGCCCGGCTCCTGCAGCTGCTCCTCGACCTCCTCGCGCTCCAGCACGGCGGTCTGCGTCGAGGGTCCGCCCGGCTCCGCGAACGGGTCCGGCGGCATGTCGGGGTATCCCTGGCTCATGCGGGACATCCTAGGCCGAGGCTCAGTTGTAGTCCTCGTCGTCCGGGTAGAGGCCGACGAAGGCCAGCCGCCCCGGCTGCCGCCGCAGGACCCGGCGCCACAGGGTGCCCGGCTCGTCGCTGAACACGTCGCCGGGGAGGCGGTCCACGACGTACCACGAGCCGTTGCGGATCTCGCCCTCGAGCTGGCCGGCGACCCATCCGGCATACCCGGCAAAGATCCGGACGCCGGTCAGGTGCGGCATGACCTGGTCGGCAGGCGTGTCGAGGTCGACGACCCCCACGCCGGGAAAGAGCTGCTGGACCCCGTCGACGTCGAGGGCCGGGTCGATGACCCCGACCACGCCGAGGGCCGAGTCGAGCTGCACGGGGCCGCCCTGAAAGAGCACCTGGGGCTCGCGGACGTGCTCCTGCCAGCCGTCCAGGACCGTGTCGATGGTCGCGTCGACCGGCTTGTTGAGCACGACGGCCTGCGCGCCCTCGTCGCCGTGGTGCAGCACGAGCATGACGCACCGCTCGAACACCCCCTCCCCCAGCCCAGGGGTGGCGACGAGCAGTCGTCCGGTCAGGTCCTCGGTGCGCACCGTCCCATTGTGCCCGCCAGGACCGGCCGTATGCCGCAGCGGGCGCCACCCCTCGTGAGGGTGACGCCCGCTGCCGGTGTCAGGCGCTGGGCCTGGGAGCGTGCGCTCAGCCGTCGTAGCGACGGGCCGAGCGGTCACGGCCACCACGGTCGTCACGACCGCCGCGGGCATCGCGACCGCCGCGGTCCCCGCGGTCGTCGCGGCCACGGAACGAGCGCTCGTTGCGACGACCGTGCGGCTGGTAGCGCGCGCCGCCACGGCTGTGGCCGCGCTGCGGACGGGGCTCACCCTCGACGAGGCGGCGGTAGCGACCCTCCTCGATGGCCTCCCCGGACGGGGTGCGGGCACCCACGCCGTCGTAGAGCAGCGGGTCGCCGGGGGCCGTGCGGATCGGCTTGACGTCGACGCCGGCCTGCTCGACGAGGCGCTCCATCTGGCGACGCTGGTGCGGGAGCGCCAGGGTCACGACGGTGCCGCGCTCGCCGGCGCGCGCGGTACGGCCGGAGCGGTGCAGGTAGTCCTTGTGGTCGGCCGGGGGGTCGACCTGCAGGACCACGGAGACGTCGTCGACGTGGATGCCGCGGGCCGCGACGTCGGTGGCGACGAGGACGGGCAGCGTGCCCTCCTTGAAGCCGGTGAGCACGCGGTTGCGCTGCACCTGCGAGAGGCCACCGTGCAGGGCCGCAGCGAAGACGCCCTGCTCGCGCAGCTGCAGGGCGACGCGGTCGGCGCCCAGCTTGGTGCGCACGAAGACCACGGTGCGGCCGGTGCGGTTGGCGACCTCGGCCGTGATGACCTTCTTGTGCATCGGGTCGATGAGCAGGACGTGGTGGTCCATGGTCTCGACCGAGGCGGTCTCGGGGTCGGTCTCGTGGGTCACGGGGTCGGTGAGGTAGCGCTCGACCACCGTGTCGATCCCGCGGTCCAGCGTCGCGGAGAACAGCAGTCGCTGACCGCCGGCCGGGACCAGGTCGAGGATCTCGCTGATCGCCTCCAGGAAGCCCATCTCGGCCATGTGGTCGGCCTCGTCGAGGACAGCCACCTCGACCTGGGACAGGTCGGCCGCGCCGCGGTCGATGAGGTCCTTGAGGCGTCCCGGGGTCGCGACGAGGACGTCGAGGCCCTTCTCCAGCGCCATGATCTGCGGCGGGTAGGGCATGCCGCCCGCGACGAGCTTGTGGCGCAGGCCCATCACGTGGACCAGCGGCTGCAGCGCGTCGCTGACCTGCTGGGCCAGCTCGCGGGTCGGCACGAGGATCACCGAGCGGACGACGCCCGGCTTGGCCTTGCCACCGGCCGCGAGGGTCGCGATGAGCGGCAGACCGAAGCCCAGCGTCTTGCCCGAGCCGGTCTGGCCGCGGCCGAGGACGTCGCGCCCGGCGAGGGCGTCGGGGATGGTCGCCTGCTGGATCGGGAACGGCGTGGTGATGCCGTCGCGAGCCAGGCGCTCGACGAGCGGGGCCGGCAGACCGAGGGCGGCGAAGCCGTTGTCGGTGTCCACCGTGACGGGCGCAGCCTCGGCCGGCACGTCGACGGACAGGCCCATGGCCTCGCGCTCCTCGCGGTCGGTCCAGGTGCGGCTGCGGTCGTCGCGCTCGAAGCGACGGGGGCCGCGGTCGTCACGGTTGAAA
>NZ_DCYC01000020.1:48972-77185 GCF_002330965.1 Arsenicicoccus sp. UBA2120 | reverse complement strand
GTGTGGAACAGGTGCGCGCCGTACTTGTGCACCTCGATCCCCGTCTCGGGGTCGATCTCGCTGTAGGCGTTGCCCCCCACGTGGTGGCGCCGGTCGAGGACCAGGACCTTGCGGTCGAAGCGCTCCGCCACCTGCTGGGCGACGGTCAGCCCGAAGAGGCCGGCGCCGACGACGACGAGATCTGGGTTCACGCGATACTCCCAAGAGGTGTGCTGCCAGGTGTCGGTTCACCCTACTTCACCCCTTCCTGTCGGCTCGGCGGCCGCCGGTCGCGTGTCCGAGGTGAGGCCCGGCAGGCCGGCGTGGTTGCCTTGGCGCATGAGCTCATCCGCCGCGAGCGAGGCCAGCCGGGGTGTCCTCGGTCGAGGCGCCATCTATGCGCTCGGGACGGCGGGACCGATCCTGGCCAACACCCTCGTGACCCCCGCCCTCACCCGCGTCTTTCGTGACGACGTCGGCGAGTACGGCCAGATCCTCAAGGCGCTCGTCGTCCTCCAGGTCGTGATGATGCTGGCCAGCCTCGGCATGCCCTCGGTCATCACGCGCCAGGGCATGCTGGCGCGCGGCGGGGTCGCGGGGGCTCGTGACCTGTTGCTGCGCGCCTCGTTCGCGGGCGCCGGCCTGGCGATCCTTGCCTCCGTTACGAGTCCCCTGTGGCACGGGCTGGTCGGCGGCACTGCTCTGGTGACGGCGCTGGCCGTCCTGGGCGGCGGAGCCTTCGTCGCCGTGGAGAACTCGCAGGCGATGCTGCGTGTCCTGGACCGCCCGGGCGCCTTCGTGACGGTCAGCGTCCTCGCCACCCTCGGCGGACCGTTGATCGGGCTGGCCTCGACGCTCCTCTGGCTCCGATCGGCCTGGGTCTACGTCGTCGGCGTGGCCGTGGGGTACGCCCTGGCCGGCGCGGTCGGCCTCGTCCTCACGGGCCGTGGCGAGCGCCGTCGCGAGCCCGGCGACCTCCGTCGAGCCCTGCGGATGGGGACTCCCCTGCTGCCCCACATGGTCGCCCTCTACTGCGCCAACGGCGGCATGCTGTTCGTGGCCTCCAGCCTCTACGACGACGCGGCGGCCGGTCGGCTCGGGATAGCCCTGCTGCTGGGGGTGGCGCCGGGGGTCGTGACCTCGGCCCTCAACAACTCCTGGGCCCCCGTGGTGTTCGCCGCCACGCCGCAGGACCGCGTCCCCGTCCTCGAGCGCACCACCGCCGACATCGCGATGCTGACGGCCACGGTCGCCGGTGGCGTGAGCGTCCTCTCGCCCTGGCTGCTCCAGGCCTTCGCGGACAGTCGATACCAGCCCCTGGCACTCGTGCCGGCCGTGGGTCTGGCGGGGATCGGCACGGTCCTCGCCATCGGCTACCTCGCCAACTCCCACCTGCTGTTCGTGCAGGGACGCACCACCGCGCTGGCGATCATCACCCCCGTGTCCCTGGCCGTGGGCATGACGGTCGCCTACCTGGCCGGACGGCTCGACCTGCGCGCGGTCGCCCTCGGGTTCCCGGCGACCTACGCCTGCCAGTGGGCCCTGGTGAGCCTCGCGCGCCATGCCGGCCGAGCCGACCGGTGGAGGCAGAGCGTGCTCGCCATCCCCGTGCTGCATGGCGCGGCCGCGTGCCTGCTGGGCGCGTGGCTGCCCGCGAGTGGCGTGACGTCCTTCGTCCGTCTCCCCGTGGCCGCGGGCCTGGGGCTCGTCGCGCTGTGGCAGGTGCGCCGGGTGGTGCGTCGCTGAGCGTCAGCCCACCTGTCCCGGACGCAGCCAGCCCGCCGTCGTCGGCGTCCAGCTCTCCGGGAGTCGGCGGGGCAGGTGGCTCATCGGGTGGCGCAGGAAGCTGAGCGGGTGAGGGGTGGCGTGCGGCGGCGCTGCGGCCGGGGCCACCGGAACGCCCTCCCCGGGGGTTGCGTCGTCGGCGGCGCGGGACCGCCCCAGGTGCCCGCGCACCACCCCAGCGGCCTTCTCGAGGGGCATGCCCGCCCAGTAGTCGAACGCGGGGCGCAGGGACAGGGGGTGCTGCCACCCGGCGAGGACCCGCAGCTCCTCGGGATCGCGCAGGTGCCCGGCGCCGAGCTCCAGGTCGCTCACGGCGCGCACCGCGTCCACGTCCGGGGACTGCGTGTAGACCTCGGGCCACAGCTCACGCATCCTCGCGCCGACGTCGCTCCCCTGCCCCACCAGCCGTGGCTCCGGACCGTGCACGCAGGAGGGGAGGCCCAGGCTCGCGGCATACCAGGTCGACGTGCCGGCCCGGTTGCTCACGACGCGGGATGCTCGCTGCATGCCGAGGTAGAGGCGGGTCATGAAGTGCGTGTCGAACCGCCCGCCCGCGGACACGACCTGGTTGCCGCCGACGCTCCAGGCCGCGACCATCTCGGGATCCTTGAGGTCCTCGACGTGCAGGCAGATCGTGGACGGCCCCTCGGTCCGCAGGTAGTAGTCGGCCAGCGCCCGGGCGTCGGACTCGACCCGATGCACGTGGGTCCCGTGCATCGGCATGATCAGCGGCCGGGGCTCGACCACCGGGTCGGCCTCGACCCCGGCGTCCCGCGTGAGCCTGACCAGGTAGAGCCACGGAGCGCCGATCGCCGTGGTCGGCCGCGCCTCGTCCGCCGGGTCCCAGGACCGAGCCTCGTGGGACCAGACCAGCACCCGACGGCGGTCCCCCGGCAGGCCCACGGACGGGAACTGACCCATGTTGCTGACCAGCGGCGACGTGACCACCCACCCGTGCTGCACGAGGCCGGCGAGGTGGCGGACCCGTGGTTGTCCGGCGGCGTGCGCCAGGACCGCGGTGTGGCCGTAGAAGTGGTTCTGGATGTCCATCGGGCACTCCTGCGTAGGTCGGGGAGATCGGAGGAAGGTCGGGGGAGATCCGGGGGGATCAAAGGAGATCGGGGGCGCTGCGGGGCGATCCGAGAGGGGTGGGGCGCGGGAGATCAGGTCACGGGGTGGCCGTGCAGCATGGTGGCGTAGCGATCCGCCAGGACGTCCCAGTCCCAGTCCCCGAGCAGGTCGGCCGCGGATCCCGTGGGCGCCGCATCCACGGCGCTCAGCACCTCGGCGGTCAGGGCCGGCTCGTCCCCGGACGGGACGACGACGACCGTCGGCACGGCCGCAGCGAGCTCGCGCGCCACCCCGACCTCGTAGCCGACGACCGTGGCACCGGCTGCGGCCGCCTCCACCTGGGTCAGCTGGAAGCCCTCCGAGGCGGTGCTGGGGTTGACGTAGACCGAGCCGTGGAGCAGGCGGCGGATCCGCTCCGGGTCCAGGCGACCGTGGACCGTCGTCCCGCCGAGCCTGGAGGCCTCGCGTCCGGCCCGCTCGAGATCAGGTCCGTCCCCCGCCAGGTGCGCCTCCCCCTGCCAGCCGGCCTCGCGGCAGGCCTCGACCACGCGCAGGAACGTGCGCCAGCCCTTCTCCTCCACCAGGCGTCCGACATACACGAGGCTCCGGGGGCGCTCCGCGGGACCCTCCTGCGCCGAGGGAACCCAACGGGCCAGGTCGAGGCCGTTGCCGAAGGGCACGCAGCCTACGCCGGCGAGCTGCCCGACGAACTCGGCCGTCCTGGCCGACACCGCGAGGACGTCGTCCGCCGCGCGGAGGACGAACCGCCCGAGGGTCAGGTCGACCAGTCGGCTCGCCACCGAGACGAGACCGCCGGCGGCGACGAAACCCCCGCCGTGCTCGGTGTGGAGCAGCGGCACCGACAGGTCGCGGGCCAGCAGCACCCCGAGGGCGCTCATGGGGAAGAACCGGGTGTGGGTGGCCACGTCGGTGACGGGCGGACCGCCGAGGAGGCGACCCGACCTCACGAGTCGGACGACACGGGCCCACTCCAACGGCGAGGGGACCGCCACCACCTCGCCGACGTCCAGGTGCCTGCGCAGGGGCAGCACCCGCACCCCCTGCCACAGGTAGGGATCGCTGCCACCACCGAGCTGCACGACCGTGACGATCACCCCACGACCCACCAGGCGCGGAAGCAGGGCCTGGAGGTGGCTCTCGACACCGCCCGATGAGTTCCGGAAGTTCGTGACCACCACCAGCAGGTGGGGACTCCGCTGCTCGGGCATGCCGCTCCTCACGTCCATCACGTGCTCATCATGACGCCGGGGCGCGCCGCGCAGCGGCAGACCTGCCGCGACCCCCTATCGTGTCATGCGTGAACGAGAACGTCTGGCTGGTCGTCCCCCTCTACAACGAGGCGACGGTGATCAGCGACGTCGTCACCCATGCCCGGCGCACCTTCCCCAACGTCGTGTGCGTCGACGACGGGTCCAAGGACCAGAGCGCGGCGCGGGCACTCGCCGCTGGTGCCCGCCTCGTCCAGCACCCGGTCAACATGGGTCAGGGCGCCGCCCTCCAGACGGGGTTCGAGTTCGCCCTGACCGATCCCGAGATGGCGTACGTCGTCACCTTCGACGCCGACGGGCAGCACCAGGTGGACGACGTCCTGCAGATGCTCGACCGGATCCGGACCGACGACCTGGACGTCATCTTCGGGTCACGGTTCCTGGACGAGCGGACCAAGCCGAGCGCGCTGAAGAAGCTCGTCCTGCGCCTCGCGGTCGCCTACACCAACCTCTCGACGGGGACGCGGCTCACCGATGCCCACAACGGGCTGCGGGTCCTGTCCCGACCGGTCGTCGAGCAGCTCGACATCACCATGAACCGCATGGCCCACGCGTCCGAGATCGTGGCGCAGATCGGGGCCATGCAGGTCGACGGCAGACCGGTGCGCTACGCCGAGGAGCCCGTCCACATCCTCTACACCGACTACTCGGTCTCCAAGGGCCAGTCCCTGTGGAACTCGGTCAACATCCTCGTGGAGCTGATGTTCAAGTGAAGGCCCTCATCCAGCTCGCGCTGATCGCCACCATCGTCGTGGTGCTCCTGCGGATGACCACGGCACGCGGGGCGCGCACCCAGGCGATCCGGCGGCTCGGCATGTTCGCCTTCGCCGCCTTCGCGGTGTACTCCATCATCTTCCCGTCGGTGTGGGTGCGTCTGGCCCGGGCGGTGGGCGTCGGTCGAGGCACCGACCTGGTGCTCTACGTCCTCGCCATCGCGTTCCTCGGCTACATGATGAGCACCCACCTGCGCTTCCGCGAGATGGACGTGCGGTTCACCCGGCTCTCGAGGCGCATCGCGCTCGACGAGGCTGCCGCACGACACCCGGAGGTGGCGTCCAGGTCGCAGGGACAACCTGCGGCTACGGTGATGCGTCCAGAAGACATGACCGACGTCCCCGACCCGGAGGCCGACCCGAGCGATGACCCCCGCTGACGAGCGAGACCCGCACGACGACACCGAGTCCTACGTCGTCGACACGCGCAGGCGGCGCGGACGGATGTCCAGCCCGCGCAACCCGCTCGGCGGCGCGAGTCGCATCACTGGTCGCCGCCGTCCCGACGAGGACCACCGTCCTGACCCGGACCCTCGGCGCGATGACGGGTGGGGCGACGAGCCCGTGGACCAGGCGCGTGGGGGCGGCGCGGCCTACCCGGCGGGCGCGGCATACGACGATCGCTGGGACGACGGGGGCCGGTCCGGCACCCGCCAGATGCCGGTCCAGCCGTCCCGACCGGCCCAGCCCCCCACCTCGCCCCCGCGCCGGTCGTACGACGCCCGGCCGGGTCGGCCGCCGCGCCGGGTGCACCGCCGCCGGCGGGTCGTGGCCCTCGTGCTCGTGGCCCTGCTCGCCTGGATCGCCTTCCTCGTCGTGACGCCGTTGCACGCATGGAGCTCGGTGTCGAACGTCGACGCCTCTCCCGCGGGGGATCGCCCGGCGCGGGTGAGCGGCTACAACTACCTGCTCGTCGGCTCCGACTCGCGGGCCGGGCTCAGCGCCGAGGAGCAGCAGCAGCTCGCGACCGGAGACGACGCCGGGCAGCGCACCGACTCGATCATCCTCGTGCACGTCTCCGAGTCCGGGCAGAAGTCCGCGCTGGTCTCCCTGCCGCGCGACTCCTACGTGCCGATCCCGGGTCACAACCGCAACAAGATCAACGCGGCCTACTCCCTCGGCGGCCCGAAGCTCCTCGTCGAGACGGTGGAGCAGGCGACCGGCGTGCACGTGGACGGCTACGTCGAGATCGGCTTCGGCGGGTTCGCCCGGGTCGTCGACTCCCTGGGCGGCGTCTCCGTGGACGTGCCGTTCGACATGAACGACGAGAAGGCCGGCATCAACCTCACGAAGGGCGAGCAGACCCTGACCGGTCCGCAGGCCCTGGGCTTCGTGCGGTCCCGCTACTCCGACCCCGAGGGCGACCTCGGCCGGGCCAAGCGCCAGCGTCAGTTCCTCGGCGCGATCATGCGCAAGGCCGCCAGTCCCGCGACCGTGCTCCTGCCGTGGCGCTACTGGGGCTTCACGCACAGCGCCGCCGAGGGGGTCAAGGTCGGTGACGGGACCACGCCGGCGGACCTGACACGCGTCCTGCAGGCGATGCGATCGTCCTCGGGTGGCGACGGGCAGTCCCTGGTCGTGCCGATCTCCAACCCGGCCTACCCCACGGCGGCGGGGGTCGCCGTCAAGTGGGACACCGCCAAGGCGCAGGAGTTCTTTGGCAAGATCAAGGACGACCAGCCGCTCCCCTGAGGATCTACCTGAGGTAGTCACACTCGCCTGGCGTGCCAACCCGGGCGGATGTGCCTACCTGAGGGAGGTCAACGCTCGCCGCGGCGCGCCATGATCGCCCCGTAGGCCATACGTCGCAGCTGCTCGGGCACGAGACGGTAGACGCCGCGCACCAGGACGTTGCGCACGCACTGCGCCGGCGTCGTGAACCCCATCCGGAGGAAGCGCCGCTGCAGCGCCAGCTCGGTGCGCAGCATGGACCACCCGCCACGGCGGGCGTAGGCCCCCTCCCCCACCCGGTAGCACAGCAAGGGTTCGGCGACGTTGGCCACCCGTGCCCCGCCCTGGATCATCCGGGCGAACAGCAGGTAGTCCTCCATCTGCTTGAAGTCCTGGTAGCCGCCGGCGGCCTCGACGGCGGAGCGGCGGTAGACGACGGTCGGGTGGTTGAACGGCTGCGCCATCCGGGAGGACTCGACGATCCGCTCGGGCGTGAGCGGCGGCACCCGCCGCCCCACCACGTCGTCCCGGCCCGAGCCGATCTCGAGCATCCCCGACCCGACCACGTCGGCGCCGCCCTCGACGACGGGCAGCTGCACCGCGAACCGGTCGGGCAGCGAGATGTCGTCGGCGTCCATCCGGGCGACCACGTCGTGGGCGCACCGGGCCAGGCCGGCGGTGAGGGCGACGCCGAGACCGCGGTTGACCGGGAGCCGGACCAGCTCCACCGGCACCACCGGCTCCGCGACCAGCCGCTGGATCGCCTCGTCGAGCGCGGTCGGCACCGGCCCGTCCTGCACCAGCACGACCTGGGCGGGAGGTCGCACCTGCTCGACCGTCACGGAGTCGAAGGCCTCGCGCAGGTGGGCCGGGTCGTCTCCGCGGTAGACGCACATCAGCACGCTGAACGGCAGCTCCGTCATACGGCTCGCCCCTGCTCCCCCACGGCCTCCGACAGGACGTCCTCGGTGCGCCGCGGGCCGCGCAGCACCCCGTCGCGCACACCCCTGGCCAGTCCCCGCACCAGCGTCCCGCGGTCACCGGACCGCGCGACGGTCCGGACCCAGCGCCGCAGGGAGGACCCGCCGTAGACGACCTTCTCCACCGGCGTCAGGGACCGCGAGCGCGTCCACATCCACACCTTGTTGCGGACCTCGTAGTAGAAGCGGGGGCCCGGGTCGGCGTCGGTCGAGCCGAAGGTCCTGGTCTTGTGCACCACCACCGACCCCGGGCAGGCGAGGCCGTGGCCACCACGGATCAGGCGCGTGGAGTACTCGAAGTCGTCGTTCCACAGGAAGTAGTCCGCGACCGGCAGACCGCGCTCGCGCACCGCGGCGGCGTCGCACAGGATCGACACGAAGGACGCCGAGCGCACCGGGACGCAGCCGATCGACGCCGCGGCCTCGCGCTCCTGCGCCGACGCGAAGGGCGACGGGCGCGGGGTGTTCATCGGGTGGTCACGACCGTCGGTCCACACGACCCGGCTGGCGACGACCGCCGGTGTGCCGAGCGGGAACTCGCCGCGGGCCCGCACCAGGGCGGCCAGCGCCTCGGGCTCCGGGACCGTGTCGTCGTCCATCAGCCAGACGGCGTCGCACCCCAGCTCGAGCGCCCGCCGTATGCCGATCGCGAACCCCCCGGCCCCACCGGTGTTGGTGCGCGCCGTCACCGTCACGACGTCCTCGCCCTGGGCGCGGAGCGTCTCGGCGGTGCCGTCGGTGGAGGCGTTGTCGACGACCACGACCCGCGAGACCGGCAGGGTCTGGGATCGCAGCGCCGACAGCACCTCGAGGAGCAGGTCGTGCCGGTTCCAGGTCACGACCACGGCGACGACGGAGGCGTCAGGCGTCATCCGGCCGGTCAGCCCTTGAGCAGCTGACGTGCCATGACCAGGCGCTGGACCTGGTTGGTGCCCTCGTAGATCTGGGTGATCTTGGCGTCGCGCATCATCCGCTCGACCGGGAAGTCCTTGGTGTAGCCGGCGCCGCCGAGCGCCTGGACGGCGTCGGTGGTGACCTTCATCGCCACGTCGGAGGCGAAGCACTTGGCGGCCGCGCCGAAGAACGGAAGGTCGGCGTCGCCGCGCTCAGACTTGGCGGCCGCGACGTAGACCATCTGGCGGGCGGCCTCGAGCTCCATGGCCATGTCGGCGAGCATGAACTGCATGCCCTGGAACTCGGCGATGGCCTTGCCGAACTGCTTGCGCTCCTTGACATAGGCCACGGCCTGGTCGAGGGCGCCCTGGGCGATCCCGACGGCCTGGGCGCCGATCGTGATGCGGGTGTGGTCGAGGGTGCGCAGCGCGATCTTGAGGCCGTCGCCGACCTCGCCGACGCGGCGGTCGTCGCCGATGCGGACGTTGTCGAGGTGCAGCTCGCGGGTGGGGCTGCCCTTGATGCCGAGCTTGCGCTCGGGCTCGGAGAAGCCGAAGCCCTCGTCGCCCTTCTCGACCACGAAGGCCGTGACGTTGGCGCCGCGGCGGCCGTCGGGGTCGCTGACCGCGAGGACGGTGTAGAACTCGGAGACGCCGGCGTTGGTGATCCACGCCTTGGTGCCGTTGAGGACCCAGTCGTCGCCCTCGCGGCGGGCCCGGGTGCGCATGCCGGCCGTGTCGGACCCGGCCTCACGCTCGGACAGGCCGTAGGAGAACATCGCCTCGCCGCGCGCCATCGGCGGCAGGTAGCGGCGCTTGACCTCCTCGGACCCCGCCAGGATCAGGGGCATCGAGCCGAGCTTGTTGACGGCCGGGATCAGCGAGGAGGAGGCGCACCCGCGGGCGACCTCCTCGATGACGATGCAGGTGCCGAGAGCGTCGAGGCCGACCCCGTCGTACTCCTCCGCCACGTGCGGCGCCTGGAGGTCGACCTGGCACAGG
Organism: Arsenicicoccus sp. UBA2120; assembly: GCF_002330965.1. NCBI lineage: Bacteria > Bacillati > Actinomycetota > Actinomycetes > Micrococcales > Intrasporangiaceae > Arsenicicoccus > Arsenicicoccus sp. UBA2120. The sequence goes on along the minus strand of NZ_DCYC01000020.1, from coordinate 67,742 downwards.
GCGTCGTAGGCGACCTGGGGGAAGATGCTCTTGTCGTCCACCTCGGCGGCGGCGGGCGCGATCTTGTCGGCGACCACCTCGCGCAGCATCGCGCGGAGCTCCTCGTGCTCCTCAGAGGTCTTGAACAGGTCGAAGTCGGTGTTGGAAGCCACGGGCCGAGCCTACCTGCGCCCGGCTCTCCCGGCGGCGGCCGGGAGCGTGTCCCTCACCACCTGCCACGTATGCCGGGGGCCTCCGCTCGGTATGGTCCTAGGACCATACCCGCGACGCGAGGAGGCAGGCATGACCACGCAGCAGCCAGAGGAGCCCTCGGTGATGGACCAGGCCCAGGACGGTGACGCCGGCCAGGTGTCGCGCTCCGGGCTCTATCCCACCAAGGACGACCAGGACGACAACCAGCAGGCCTCGTCGGGCGGGGACGACCCCGAGCTCGCCGGCGCCGACCTCGACGAGGACCAGTCCGAGGGCCGCGGCCCCACGATCGAGCCCGGGGCATGACCGCCGGCACCGCCAGCCGCACGACCGGGAGCGCCGGGAGCGCCGGGAGCACCGACGACGCAGCCGCGACCCAGCAGCGCCCGGCACTCGCTCGTCTCGTCGGTGACGTCGAGACCTTCGCCGCCGAGGTGTGGAGCCGCCGTCCGCTGCTGCGCACCGGCGCCGAGGCCCTGGCCGAGGACGGGCGTGACTTCACCGACCTGTTCGGTCCCGACGCGGTGGACGAGATGGTGTCCCGCCGGGGCCTGCGGGCGCCCTTCCTGCGGCTGGCCAAGGACGGGTCCCCGCTGCCCGACAGCCTGTTCACCACCGCCGGCGGCGTGGGGGCGAGCGTCCGCGACCAGGTCGGCGACGACCAGCTGCACCGCGAGTTCGCCGGTGGGGCCACGATCGTCGCCCAGGGCCTGCACCGCACCTGGCCGGCGCTGGTCGACCTGGGCCAGCAGCTGGCGGTCGACCTCGGCCACCCGGTGCAGATCAACGCCTACATCACGCCGCCGCAGAGCCAGGGCTTCGCCGACCACTACGACGTGCACGACGTCTTCGTCGTGCAGACGAGCGGCCGCAAGCGCTGGGTGCTCCACGCGCCCGTGCTGGAGGCGCCCCTGCGGCACCACCCCTGGGCGGAGCGCCGCAGCCAGGTCGAGGAGGCGGCCCGCACCGAGCCCGTCCTCGACGTGACGCTCGAGCCCGGCGACGTGCTCTACCTCCCGCGGGGGACGATCCACGCGGCCTCGACCTTCGGCGAGATCTCGTCGCACGTCACCATCGGGGTCCACACCTGGACGCCGTATGCCGCCGCCGAGGTCATCGGGGAGCTCGCCCTCGACCGCGCGGCCTCCGACCCCGACGTCCGCCGGTCGTTGGACCTGGGGGTCGACATCTCGACGGACACGAGCGGGTTCGCGGTGGCTCGGGCGGCGCTGGTGCGCGCGATCGAGGAGCTCGACGACGCCTCCATCTCGCGGGCCCTGACCCGCCGTGACGAGGCCGGACGGCGGCTGTCGCCGATCTCGCCGATCGCCCAGGTCCAGGCGGTGCTCGACCTCGGCGACGCCACCCGGCTGCGGCTGCGCCCGCACCTGCGGATCACGGTCTCGCCGGTCCCGGCCGACGACGAGCAGCTCATGCTGGACAGCCGCCTCGGGCTGCAGCGGATCCCCGCGGCCGGTCGGCCGGCTCTCGACATACTCCTCGACGGTGGTGAGACCACCGCCGCCGAGCTGGGGCAGGAGGCCGCGCGGACCCTGCTGCGCGCCGGGGTCCTCGTCCCCGCCTGACCCGCCCTCCTCCCCCGCACGATGCCGAGATCGTGAGGGTTTGGTCCAACATCCTTGGACCAGACCCTCACGATCTTTGTCGAGGGGAGGGGAGTTCGCCTCGTGCGAGCCTCAGTAGAGGCGGCGGTCGTCCGGGCCGTGCACGCGATACCAGCGGTAGCCGTAGCCGTCGAGCACGACCTCGATCCGGCCCTCGTCGTCGAGCCGGCACTCCTCACCGGTGAACACGTCGACCAGCACCGTGCCCGGCTCCTCGTCGAGGGAGAACGCCACCGTGACCCCGTCCGGCGAGAAGTTGTGCAGGGTGATGACGCTGTTCTCCTCGTGCCGGCAGCGCAGCGCGAGCACCGCCGTGTGCGGCTGCTCGATCACCTCGTGGTGACCCCACCCCAGCTCCGGGTGCTGCCGGTAGCGGAAGATCAGGTCGCGCACGAAGGCGTACTGCGAGTCGGGGTCGCTGCGCTGGTCGGCCACGTTGACGTGCTCGGGCGAGTAGCCGTCGGACGGCAGCGGCGCCACGAGCTTGCGGACGCCGGCCGTGCTGAAGCCGGCGCTCGACTCGGGGGTCCACTGCATGGGGGTGCGCACCGCCATACGGCCCTCCTCGGAGAGCACCTCGCCCATCCCGATCTCCTCGCCGTAGAACAGGGAGGGGGTCCCCGGGAGGGAGAACAGCAGCGAGTAGGCCATCCGGATCCGGCGGGGGTCGCCGCCCATCATCGAGGGCAGGCGACGCTTGAGCCCGCGGCCGTAGACCTGCATCTCCGGCTCCGGGCCGAAGGCGTCGAAGACCTCCTGGCGCTCCTTGTCGGTCAGCTTGTCCAGGGTGAGCTCGTCGTGGTTGCGCAGGAAGTTGGCCCACTGGGTGCCGTGGGACAGCTGCGGGCGCTGCCCGAGCGCCTTGACCAGCGGGGCCGGGTCCTGCCGCGCTAGCGACAGGTAGGCCGCCTGCATCCCGATGAAGTCGAACTGCATCGTGAGGCCGTCACCGTGCTCCTCGCCGAAGAAGGTGTACTGGTCCTTGTAGGGGATGTTGACCTCGCCGAGGATGATCCCGTCACCGGTGCGGCGGCCGACCATGGCGCGGATGTCGCGCAGGAAGTCGTGCGGGTCGCCGAAGGCCTCGATCTCCTCGGGCGTGTTGCCCTCGGTGGAGAAGATGAAGGGCACGGCGTCGATCCGGAAGCCGTCGACGCCGAGCTGAGCCCAGAACCCGATGATCTTGAAGATCTCGTCGCGCACCTTGGGGTTGGCGATGTTGAGGTCCGGCTGGTGCTTGTAGAAGTTGTGGAGGTACCACTCCCCCGTCTTGTCGTCCTTCTCCCAGATGGAGACCTCCTGGTCGGGAAAGACGACCTTGTCGGACGTGTCCGGCGGGGTGTCCGAGCGCCAGACGTACCAGTCGCGGTAGGGGTTGTCGGTGCTCTTGCGGCTCTGCTTGAACCACGGGTGCTGGTCGGAGGTGTGGTTGATGACGAGGTCGATGATCACCCGCATCCCCCGGTCGTGGGCGGTGCGGGTGACCTCGACGAAGTCACCCAGGTTCCCGAGGCGCGGGTCGACGTTGTAGAAGTCGGTGATGTCGTAGCCGTCGTCGAGGTCGGGGCTGGGGAAGTAGGGCATGAGCCACAGGCAGGTCACCCCGAGCTCGGCCAGGTAGTCGATGCGTCCGGCGAGGCCGGCGAAGTCGCCGATCCCGTCGCCGTTGCCGTCGTTGTAGGTCTCGACGTCGAGGCTGTAGATGACGGCGTTCTTCCACCACAGGTCGCCGGTCTCGGTGATGCGCATGGGTTCTCCTCGGGTGCTCGGTCGGGGGCCGGGGATGCGTATGCCGCGCGCCCGCCGCGTGCCGGGGCGGGGCGATGGGCGCGGCTCAGCCGCGCAGCTGGGGCACCACGTGCTCGGCGAAGGTCTCGATGAACTGCGCCTGGGACTGGCCGACGTGGTGCAGGTAGACCTCGTCGAAGCCCAGGTCCACCATCTCCTTGACCTGGGCGGCGATGGCCTGGTGGTCGGAGCTGACGATGACCGACTGGGCGATCTGCTCGTCGGAGACGTTCTGGCTGACGACGTCGAGCTGGCTCGTGGTCAGGTCCCAGCACACCGGCGGCGGGAACACGTTGGTGCTCCACTGGTCCCGGGCGATCTCCCAGGCCTCGTCCTCGGTGGGGGCCCACGAGACGTGCACCTGCAGGGTGAGGGTGCCGGCTCCGCCGGCCTCGCGGTATGCCGCGACCAGCCCCTTGAGCGTGTCCAGGGGCTGGTTGATGGTGGCCACCCCGTCCGCCCAGGCCGCTCCCTGGCGGGCGGTCTCGACGGAGACCGCAGGCTGGATGAGCTCTGGCAGCTTCTCCGGCAGCGTCCAGAGCCGGGCCTCGTTGACCGTGACGTGCCCCTTGTGCGTGACGGTCTCGCCGCGGTGCAGGCGACGGATGATGTCAGCGCACTCCAGCAGACGCTCCTGCCGCTCCGCCTTGGGCGGCCACGCCTCACCCGTGATGAACTCGTTGGAGTACTCCCCCGACCCGAGGGCCACCCAGAAGCGGCCGGGGAACATCTGGGCCAGGGTGGCCGAGGCCTGGGCGATGATCGCGGGGTGGTAGCGGTAGCCCGGCGCGTTGACGCAGCCGAGGCGCAGGTCGGTGCTCGCGAGGGCGGCGCCGAGCCAGGACCAGGCGAAGCCCGACTGGCCCTGCCTGGAGCCCCACGGCGCCCAGTGGTCCGAGCACATGGCGGCGTCCCAGCCGGCCTGCTCCGCCAGCTGCACGTCGGCGAGCAGCTGGCGTGGAGAGATCTGTTCGTGCGAGCAGTGGAATCCAACGACAGTCATTGCTGACCCCTACCCGGTGCGTCGGCGCCGGAACCTCGCCCGATCAGCGGTTGTCCGACCCGGAGAGTCGTGTGCGCCCCGGGTGGTCACCGGGGCGCACACGATCACGAGGTGCGCGTCAGTCGAAGAAGGTCAGGACGGCCTCGACGACCCGCTCCTGGTCGGCCTCGGTCAGGTCGGTGGAGCAGGGCAGGGACACGCCGCGGGCGAACAGGTCGTCGCCGACGTCCCCACCGAGCACCGTGGAGCCGGCGAACGGCGGTTGCGCGTGCAACGGCCGCCACAGGGCCCGGCCCTGGACCTGGCGCGAGTTCAGGTGCGCGATGAACGCGTCCCGACCGCCCTTGTCCTCGGGCACGAGGACGGAGTAGAGCCAGTCGTTGGACTCGGTCCCCTCGATCCGCGGGGGGAGCGTGAGCGGCAGCTCGGCGAAGGCCTCGTCGTAGCGCCGCGCGATGCGGTGCTTGGCCTCGAGGAAGCCCGGCAGCCGCTCCAGCTGCGCGAGCCCGAGGCCGGCGGCGATGTTGGTGAGGCGGTAGTTGTAGCCGACCTCGTCGTGCAGGTAGCCGATGTCGGGCACCTTGGCCTGGGTGGTGAGGTGCTTGGCCCGTCGGGCCAGGGCCTCGTCGTCGGTCACCAGCATGCCCCCGCCGCCGGTGGTGGCGACCTTGTTGCCGTTGAACGAGTAGCACCCGATGCGGCCGACGGTGCCCGTATGACGTCCCGCCAGCTCCCCGGTCGTCCAGGTCGCGCCGAGCGACTCGGCGGCGTCCTCGAGCACGGCCACGCCGAACCGCTCGCAGATCTCGACGAGCCGGTCCATGTCGGCCGGCTGGCCGAGCACGTGAACCACCTCGAGGACCTTGGGCAGGGGCTCGCCCGCGTCGACGCGTCGCTGGAGCTCGGTCTCGACCAGGTCGGGGTCGAGGTCCCAGGACGCGTCGCTGTCCACGAGGACGGCGCGGGCGCCGAGGTAGGCGATCGGGTTGATGGACCCGACGAAGGTGAAGTCGCTGACCATCACCTCGTCGTCGCGCTCGACGCCGAGCAGGATCAGCGCGACGTGCAGGGCGGCCGTGCCCGAGGAGGTCGCGACGGCGTAGCCGGCGCCGACATACTCAGCGAACCGCTCCTCGAACTCGGACACGAAGGGCCCGACGGAGGACACGAACCCGGACTCGACGGCCTCCAGCACGTAGCGCCGCTCGAGCTCGCCGATGTTGGGGACGGACAGCGGCACGAAGCCCTGCTCGTGGGCACCGGGGGCGTTCGCCTCGCCGCCCACGCTGTGGCGGGCGCTCGTCGCGGCGCCGGCGTCCGGGGTGCCTGAGGCGGTCTCGGCGTCGCTCATCGGTGGTACCTCGCGGCCTTGTCGGCGTCGACGCGCGGGCGCAGCCACTCGGCCACCTGGGCCAGGCCGTCCTCGAGCGAGACCGTGGGCTCCCAGCCCAGCAGCTCCTTGGCCTTGCGGGGCTCGGAGAGCAGGATCTCGACCTCGGACCCGGCGGGACGGATGCGCTCCTCGTCGGTGACGATGCGGGCGGACGAGCCGGTGACCTGCTTGCAGATCTCGACGATCTCGCCGATGGAGTCCGTGCGGCCGGTGCCCAGCTGGATGACCTCGCCCGGCGGGACGTCCGTCAGCGCGGCGCGCACGAAGCCGTCCGCGGTGTCGGTGGCGAAGGTGAAGTCGCGCTTGGGCGAGACCGCCCCGAGGCGGATCTCCTCGGCACCCACGAGCATCTGCGACAGGACCGTCGGGATGACGGCGCGGGTCGACTGGCGCGGCCCGTAGGTGTTGAACGGCCGCAGGATCGTCACCGGCGTCTCGAAGGACAGCGCGTAGGACTCGCACATCTTGTCCGCGCTGATCTTGGTGGCGGAGTAGGGCGACTGGCCGCGCAGCTCGTGGGTCTCGGTGATCGGCACCTCCTTGGGGGTGCCGTAGACCTCGGAGGTGGAGGTGTTGACCAGGCGCGGCGTCCCGTGCCGGCGGACCGCCTCGAGGACGTTGAGCGTGCCGATCACGTTGGTCTCGACGTAGGAGCGGGGCGCGACGTAGGAGAAGGGGATCGCGATGAGGGCCGCCAGGTGCAGGACGACGTCCATGCCCTCGACCGAGGCCATCACGTGCTCGGGGTCACGGATGTCGCCGAGCACGACCTCGGCCTGCCCGTCCTTGAGCGCCTGCTGGAAGCTCGGTGACTCGTCCAGCCAGCCCAGGGACCCGTTGGAGTTGTAGAGGCAGAAGGCCGAGACCTGCGCCCCGTCGGCGACGAGCCGCTCGACGAGGTGCGAGCCGATGAACCCGTCCGAGCCGGTCACGAGGACCCGCTTGCCCTTGAGAGTGGCTACGGAGGACGAGTCCTGCTGCGGTGCGGTCATGTTCACGCCTGTCCTTTCGCGCGGGCAAGGTCCTTGGGGGTGCCCACATCGATCCAATCCGATGACATCGTCCACGTGGCGACCCGATCACCACGGTCCAGCAACTGTTGCACGAGCTCCGGCATGGTGCTGGGTCGCCCGTCCGGGAGGAGCCCGAGGGCGTCGGCGTCGACGGCATACACGGCCGTGTTGATGTCGACGCTGATCGTCGGCTTCTCGCTGATCCCCGTCACGAAGCCCGCGTCGTCGCAGTCCACGACGCCGAACGGGATCTCGTGCTGGTAGCTGCGGGTCGCCATGGTCAGCCGGGCCCCGCTGCGCTCGTGCCGGTCGATGAGCTCCTGGGCGCCGAACTGCACCATGAGGTCACCGTTCATCACCAGGACGGGGTCGTGCAGGTCCGGGCGCCGGTCGCGCAGGAGCGTCAGCGAGCCGGCGGTCCCGAGCGGGTTGTCGGGCTCCTCGCGCAGGTAGTGCACCTGGCACCCGAGCCGGGACCCGTCCCCCAGGTGCTCCTCGATCTGCTCTGCGAGGTAGTTGACGCTGACGTAGATCTCGCGGATGCCGTCGCCCACGAGGTTGAGGATGATCCACTCGAGGATGGTGCGCCCGGCGACGGTCATCAGCGGCTTGGGGCGGTCCCTGGTGAGCTCGCCGAGCCGGGTCCCCTTGCCACCGGCCATGATCACGGCGACGTTGGGCAGCGGCTCGCTGCCGACCACGTCGAAGAGCGTGTGCAGCCCGACGAGCCGGCCACCCTCGTCGACCTCGGGGACCACGGTGAGGTGTCGTGCGCGCAGCAGGTCGAGCACGAGGGCCCGGGGCGACCCGGCGCTGACGGTGGACGGGGTCTTGGTGGCGAACGGCAGGGCCGGGTCGTCCAGGGCGGCGCCGGCCAGGAGAGCACGCCGGATGTCCCCGTCCGTGAGCAGCCCCTGCAGCACCCGGTCGGGCGAGGTGATGAGCGCGACCGTGGTGGCGGCCGCGTCGATCACCTGGAGCGCCTCACGGATCGTCCCCGTCTCGGCGATGCAGGTGCGGTGCAGGTCGCGCGCGGTCATCGGTCGGCTCCTTCGATCTCGGCGAACGGCTTGGTGCGGTCGCTCGCCGGCGCCCGGCGGACCACCGCCAGGACCCGCGCGGCGGCGTCCCCACGACCATAGGGGTTGACCACGGCCGCCGCCGCGGCCCGGCCCTCGGGCGACAGGGCACGATCGATCGCGGCACGCACCGCGGCGTAGCCCTCGGCGGCGTGGATGACGTTGTCGCCCCGCAGTCGTCCCCGCTGCCGCTCGCCGACGTCCACCGCGGGGACGTGGGCGCTGGCGGCCTCGATGATCCCGGACGAGGAGTTGCCGACGACGACGTCGACGGCGTGCAGCGCCCGGGGGTAGCGGCTGCCCAGGGACTCGACGACCACCAGCTGGGGGTGGTCGAGCGCCGCCTGCTCGAGGACGGCGAGGATCTCCTCGCGGCCGGTGTCCAGCCCCGGGTGCGTGGCGAGCACGGTGCCGCAGGTGTCCAAGGTCGCCTGCAGGGCCTCGGCCGCCCACTCCCCCACCGGCACGTCGCCCTCGGCGGTGGGCGGGTGGTAGGTGAACATCGCGAGCGGTCGCAGCACGGGAACGCCGAGCAGGTCGGCGAGCTCGGCGTCGGTCAGCGCAGTGGAGGACGCGAGCCGGTCGAGCCCCGGCGCGCCGGTCACGTGGATGCGGTCGGCAGGCTCTCCCATCTGCCGCACACGGCGTCCGGCGTCCGGCGACGCCACGCAGTGCTGGTCGGCGAGCTTGGTCACGGCGTGGCGGACCCGCTCGTCGACGGCCCCCTCGGTCACCTCGCCGCCGTGCAGGTGTACGACCGGTATGCCGAGCAGGAAGGCCGTCGGCACGACGTGGAGGAGCTCCCAGCGGTCGCCGAGGACCACGAGGGTGTCGGGGCGCAGCGCGGGCAGCAGGCGCCCCGCGCCCTCCGCGAGGTGGGCGCCGTGCCGGACCACGGCCGCCGGGTCGAGGTGCTCGACCGGCGGGCACAGGGCGTGGAGGCGCCCGTCGACCACGGCGTGCGGGGCGACGTCACGCAGCGCGGACGCCAGGGAGTCCACGTCGTAGGCCACGCCGGTGAGCAGGTGCAGCTCGACGTCCTGGTCGTCGGCCAGGGCGGTGATGACGGGCGAGAGCGGGCCCAGGTCGGCCCGGGTGCCGACGAAGACCGCCACCCTCTGGGGGGCCTGCGTCATCGGGCCGCCCCAGCGGCGGGTGCGTCCGGGGCGAGGTCCGCGTCGACGATCTGGGCGCCGGCAGCCACGTCGCGGGCCAGCACGCGCCCGCGGATGTCCACGGCCGGGCTGATGCCGCCCTCGGGTCGGAGCAGGGACAGGTCCGCACCGTCCAGCGTCGAGCCCGCGCGCAGGTCACGGCCGGCGTGCCAGCTGCGGCGCACGAGCACCGCGTTGTCCTGCTCCGAGGGCTGGCGCACCTTGACCCCGTCGCCGAGACCGACCGCGAGGGCCTTGGTGGACCTGACGTAGTCCGCGAGCTCGGCGGGCTCGAGGCTGGCCATGTGGTCGGGTCCGGGCATCGTGCGGTCCAGCGTGAAGTGCTTCTCGAGGACGGGGGCGCCGAGCGCCACCGCCCCCAGCGCCGTCTGCAGGCCGGGCGTGTGGTCGGACCAGCCGACGGGGACGCCGTGCGCGGCCTGCATCGCCGGGATGGCGCGGAGGTTGCACTCCTCGATGGGCGCGGGATAGGCCGACACGCAGTGGAACAGCACCAGACCGGGGGCCTCGGCGCAGGCGTCGACGGCCGCGGCGACCTCGTCGGAGGTGCCCATGCCGGTCGAGACGAGCATCGTCACGCCCAGGCGGGCGAGCTCGCGCAGGTAGGGCAGGTTGGTGAGCTCGCCGCTGGAGACCTTCATCGCCGGCAGGCCCAGCTCGGCGAGCGCGTGGGCGCTGTCGAGGTCGAACGGGGTGGACAGGAACTCCAGCCCGCGCTCGTGGGTGTGGGCCTGGAGCTCGGCCCACGCCGTCATCGGCAGGGTGAGCGCCTCCAGCAGCGATCGCTGGTCCTGGGCACCGCCGCGGTCCCGCTGGTACGGGGTGGTCGCGGCGACGCTCGACACCAGCTTGGCCGCGTCGAAGGTCTGGAACTTGACCGCGTCGGCGCCCGCCTCGGCAGCGGTGTCGACCAGGCGGTGGGCGGTCTCCAGGTCGCCGTTGTGGTTGACCCCGGCCTCGGCGATGACGTAGACGTCCCGCTCGGTCGGGATCGTCCTGTCCCCGATGCTCGCTGCTCGCACGCTCACTGCTGCTCCTCCGTCTGCTCGTCCTGCTCGTCGTCATGGTCGTCGATGCTGCGCGCCGGGACCCCGGCCACGCGGTGGCCGTCGGGCACGTCCCGTATGACGACCGCGCCCGCCGCCACCACGCATCCGGCCCCGACGCGGACCCCGGGCAGGACGCGGGCCCCGCTGCCCACGAGCGTCAGGTCTCCGACGCTCGCGCCCCCCAGCACCACGGCCCCCGGCGCCACGTGCACGCCGTCGCCCACCACGACGTCGTGCTCCACCACGGCGGCGGTGTTGACGATCACGGCTCGGCCGATGCGAGCCGACGGACCGACGTGCGCGTGCTCCAGCACGACGGTGCCTTCGCCGACGGCGCAGTCGGGGGCGACGGTGGCGGTGGCGGCCACGACGGGCGGCATCGAGGCGTGCGGCCACGCGGCGTCCACGACTCGCAGCCGGACGTGGTTGGCGCCGATCCCGGGGACGAGGGCAACCCCCTGGCTGCGTGCCAGGGCGAGGGCCGCCGCGTCGTCGGCCAGGAGCCGCACGTGGCCCGGCCAGGCGCCCTGGGGGGTGCCGCTGACGGCCACCACCCGTGCCCCGGCGCGGCGCAGGACGTCGGCGACGCTGCGTGCGTGGCCCCCGGCTCCCAGCACGGCCCACGGGGCGTCGGTCTGGGGGTTCGGTGCGGGCACCCGTCCAGCATAGTGACGAGCGCCGCTCTCCCCCCGCCCCCGCGCCGGGAGGGCCGGGCGGGCAGGGCAGGACGGGCAGGACGGCGGCGTGTGACCCCGCCGGCCCAGCAGGCGCGTGGCACCATGGGGCGCACATCGCAGCCAGGAGGTGCCCGTGCACGCAGTCGTCCGAGGGGGCGGGTCGATCGGCGCACGGCACGTCGAGGTCCTGCGCTCCCTGGGCCTCTCCGTCGACCTGTGGCCGGTCCGGCCGCGCCCCCCGGCTGCCGGGATCCTCGACGACCAGGAGGGGCCGTCGGCCTGCGCCAGGGCCGATCTCGTGGTGGTCGCCACCGACACCGGACGGCACGTCGGTGACGCCGTGGCCGCGCTCGACGCGGGGGCGGACCGCGTCCTGGTCGAGAAGCCCCTGTCCCCCACCGCCGCCGACGCCGAGCCGCTGGCCCGGCACGGTCGGGCCGACCGGGTGCGCGTCGCCGCGCCCCTGCGCGGGCACCGGGCCTACGCCGCTGTCCTCGACCTGGTCGGTGGCGCGAGCCGACCGCTGTCGGCCCACGTCTCCTGCCAGTCCTGGCTCCCCGACTGGCGGCCGGGGCGCGACTACCGCGAGAGCTACTCCGCCCGCGCCGACGAGGGCGGGGTGCTGCGAGACCTCGTCCACGAGCTCGACTACGCTACGGCCCTGCTCGGGCGGCCCGAGCTGTCCTGGGCCGCCCTCGACCGCTCCGGCCCCCTGGAGATGAGCGCCGAGCAGGCCGCGACGCTCGCGTGGACGACACCGGCCGGCGACCGGGTCCTGGCCCGGCTGGACTACGTCTCCAGACCCGGCCGTCGGCAGCTGTGCCTCGACGGACCCGACCTCCGCGTCGACTGGGACGTGCTGTCCCACACCGTGGTCCACGTCGACGCCCAGGGGCAGCGGCACGAGCGCACCTACGCCGACGACGCCGACCGCAACGCCATCATGGCCCGTCAGGCCAGGGCCCTCCTCGACGAGGGCCCTGGCCCGGCGGCACCGGCCGACCCCGCCGCACCACCCACGCTCGCGGAGGCGCTCGAGACCGTGCGCCTGTGCGATCGCGCCCGGGGGACCGACCCCCCGTCGGCCCCCACCCGTCCCGATCGGAGGACCCCATGACCGGCCCGACCAGGAAGCCCGCTCCCCCGACCCCGGCGGAGCCCGGCGACGGCGCCCCGCGCGTGCTCGCGGTCATCCCCGCCCGGGGCGGGTCCAAGGGCCTCCCCGGCAAGAACGTCCGTGAGCTGGCCGGGCTGCCCCTGATCTGCCACAGCATCAAGGCCGCCGCCCTGTGCCCGGGCATCACCCGCTGCATCGTCTCCACCGACGACCCGGAGATCGCCGAGGTGGCGCGCACCCACGGCGGGGACGTGCCCTTCCTGCGTCCGGACCGGCTCGCGACCGACTGGACCCCCATGGGGCCGGTGATGCAGCACGCGCTCGAGACCGTGGAGCAGCAGGAGGGTTCGACCTACGACGTCTTCGTCCTGCTCGACCCGACCAGCCCCTCGCGGATCCCGCAGCAGATCGCCGAGGCCATCTCCCAGCTGCACGACTCCCCGGACCTCGACGGCGTCATCAGCGTGTCCGAGCCGACCTTCCAGCCCACCTGGGTCGGCGTCCGCGAGACCACGCCGTCCGGACCCGTGGAGCGCTACTACGCCGAGGGGCGGGGTGTCACCCGCCGCCAGGACACGGGCCGCTTCCTGCGCATCAATGGCAACTTCTACGTCTGGCGGGCGGACTTCGTGCGCCGCCTGCAGGTGTCCTGGTTCGACGAGGGCCGGCACGGGATGTACGAGATCCCGGAGCCGCAGGCCTTCTCCATCGACGACGAGTACGAGTTCCGGCTCATCGAGGCGCTGCTGGGCGCCGGGCTGCTGGACCTGCCGTGGCTCGGCGCCGGCAGCAACAGCGACAGCGACAGCGACAGCGACAGCGACGACGGCGACCGGCAGGAGGCAGGGCGATGAGCGGCGACGCCGGGTCCCTCGAGGGCCGCACCGCGGTGGTGACCGGCGGGGCCGGCCCGCTCGGACGCACGTTGTGCGCCTCGCTCGCCGAGGCCGGTGCCCGGGTGGTCCTGGTCGACCGCGACACCGACCTGGTCGACCAGGCCCTGGCCGAGCTGCCCGCTGGCGATCATCGCGGGATCGTCGGCGACCTGCTGGACGCCGACGCCCTGGCCTCGGTGGTGGCGCAGGTCGAGCGGCTGGGCGCCTGCGACGTCCTCGTCAACAACGCCGCCTTCACCGGCACCTCGGGCGTCCCGGGCTATGCCGTCCCGTTCGAGGACCAGACCGACGACGCCTTCGAGCTGGCGCTGCGGCTCAACCTCACGGTGCCCTTCAGCCTGACCCGGCGCCTGCTGCCGCTCCTGCGGCGCACCGGCCACGGCAGCGTCGTCAACGTGTCCAGCATCTACGGCCTGGTCGGTCCCAACATGGGCCTGTATGCCGGGACGGTGATGGGCAACCCCGCGGCCTACGGCGCGTCCAAGGGCGGGATCGCCCAGCTGACGCGCTATCTCGCGACGGTGCTCGCCCCCGACGTGCGGTGCAACGCCTTCGCCCCCGGAGGGATCGCGCGCGGGCAGGCCGAGGAGTTCGTCGAGCGCTACGAGGGCCTCACGCCGCTGCGGCGCATGGCCACGGAGGACGACTTCCGCGGGGTCGTGCGCTGGCTCGCGTCCGACGAGTCGGCCTATGTCACCGGACAGGTGATCGCCGTGGACGGGGGCTGGACGGCCTGGTGACAACCCGCCGCAGCGTGTCGCGGACGCGGCCGAAGTGCCGCTCGAACAACCACCACCACAACACGCCCGCCCCGTTGCCCGCGGCCACGAGCAGGACGTAGAGCTCGATCCCCGTCACGCGGCCCTCGACCAGGTGCGCGAGCCAGATCATGACCGAGAAGTGCACGAGGTACAGCGAGTAGGAGTAGTCCGAGACGAAGGCCACCGGCCCGCGGGCTGGGCCGAGCACCCGTGACCAGTCGAGCATGTGGAAGCCGGAGACCACGGCCACCCCCGTCAGGACGCACACCGTGGGAGCGTAGACCCCGAGGTGGACGACGTCGAAGCACCACCACAGCCAAAGGACCGCCAGAACGGTGAGTCCCGCGTGCACGGACCGTGGGACGGCCCGCATCGCCGGCGCCCACCAGGCATAGGCGAAACCGACCAGCCAGGAGAGCATCAAGCCGCTCCCCGTCTCGACGGTGCCGAGGACCGTGGCAGCCGCGAAGACCAGCGCGGGCAGGGCGGCGAGGCCGCGCCCGGTCGTCGGTCGGTGCAGCAGGACGAGGGCGACCAGGCCGAACCCGACGTAGATCCACCACTCCAAGGCAACGGTCCACCACGGCGCTGCGCTGCCCAGAGACCGTGCCGCGAGCGGCGCTCCCGTGGCGGCGGCAGCCTGGCGCAGGACGGAGTTGTCCTGCAGCATCAGGAGGTTGCTGAGCACGGTGGTGATGTCGTGCCTCACGACGATGAAGCGCGAGGATGCACTGCCGGAGAAGACCAGGCGGTCGATGAGGACGACGGCCACCATCGCGGGCAGCAGCGGGGTGAAGATACGGGCCCACCGGTCGACGAGATAGGCCCGGAAGCCGTAGGACGGGTCGCGTCGCCGACGCTGCACGGACATGGTGATCAGGTAGCCGGAGAGCACCAGGAAGATCACGACGCCGTAGGACTGGACGTGGAACTGATCCGGCCGAGCGCCCAGGCGGCCATCGCGCCCGCGGGCGGCGAACAGCGCCGGCAGGGCCAGCACGCTGGCGTGCCCCAGCACCACGAGCTGGGCGGACAGACCCCGGACCAGGTCGAAATAGGTCATCTGGTGCTTGAGGCCCGAGGTCATGGCCGCCACCCTAACGACCACCAGGCGGCACCCCGCGAAGGACTCTCGTGAGCCGCCTGCCAGAAATCTCCCAGGGATGGCACTATGTAGCCATTCATCACTCTTAGTAACAAGGGGAGACATGTACCAACGTCTACGCCTGCAGCGGGGAACCTCCCGTCTGCCCCTCGCCGTCACCGGTTCCCTGGTCATCGCTCTCGCCGCACCCGCCGTCGGGCCGGCCTCCGCCGAGAACGGTGCCGGCCCGAACCGTGACCGGATGACGACGACGTCGTCCGCCGAGCGGCTTCGTCCCGCCCCGGCCCGACCGTCCTCCTCCCCCGAGACCGTCGACCTGGGCCGGATGCAGGAGGGCACCTCGACCCGCAGGGGCGCCACCAGGCGACAGGGCTCCACCACAGGCTCCGCCACCGCGGTCACCCCGCAGTGCGCGGCCTTGGACCTGGACATCTCCCAGCTGCGCGATCGCACCGCGCTGCTGTGGACGCCGTCGGCCGCCCCGACCGGCACCATCACCGTGCAGCGGCGCATCTCGACGGGCACCCAGTGGCGAGCCGTGACCGCGGCCGCCGGGTCCGCCGGCGTCGCCGTCGACCGCGACACCGCGCCGAACGCACCGGTGGAGTACCGCCTCGTCGTGCCGTTCTCCACCGGGGTGCAGACCTGTTCGTTCGTCGACGGGAACGGCAATCCCGTCGACGGCCTCGCGATGTTCGAGGATGCCGGGCGTGGCACTCCCGACCTCGTGGTGTCGACGTGGGACAACGGCCCGCTCGTCATGCAGAACGACACGTCCGCCGGCATCCCGGTCGGCTCCGACGCCGGCACCGAGACCCCAGCGTTCTCCCCCGACGGCATGTGGCTCGCCGTCACCCGTGCCAACGCCTCCCAGGGCGGCGACCTCGTCCTGCGTCGCGCGGACGGGACCGGGGCAGTCACCACCGTCGCTCCCGGCGGCACCGACTACCACTCCGAGCCGTCGTTCTCACCTGATGGACGCAAGCTCGTCTGGACGGTCTACGACACTGACGGTGTCGCCCTGCGCACCATGGTGAGGGTCCTCGACACCGGCGCCACCACCACGGTGCCCCGCACCGCCGGGAGCGTCGTGCCCGAGCGTTCCACGTTCCTCGCCGACGGCATCACCACGGTGGGCGTGCGTCACGCCGCTGGGGGCTCCAGCGACCTGGTGCGCACCAGCACCGCCACGGGAGCCCAGTCCGTCATCGGCGCCCCGGGCGCCTATGACGTGTCGGTCGCCGCCAACGGGGCGATCCTGGCGGCGATCCGCAACGGCGACCAGTCGTCTTCTCTCGCCATCGTGAGCCCCGCGGGCCAGGTCACGGTGCGGTGGCGGGGGGCGGTCGGGCAGCGGGTGGCCAATCCTCGGCTCACGCAGGACCGTCGGGCCTACTACCTGCGCATCGACACCGACCCGACGCCGGCCGACGCCACCAACGGCGACGCCTACACCGGCATCTACCGCCTGACCGACAGCACGCCCCAGCTGACCCGGGGCGGGGCGACGGCAAGCGATCCGCTCGCCGTCGCCAGGTACTTCGACGTCCGCCAGACCTCCCCGAAGTCGACCTCCGACTTCACCGGGGACGGGTACAACGACCTGCTGGCCAAGGATGCCTCCGGGACGCTCTGGCTCTACCGCAACAGCACCAGCCCGCAGAGTCCGCTGTCGGCCCCGCGCACGTCCCTCGGGTCGGGCTGGGGGGTCTACAACCACGTCTTCTCGGTCGGCGACTGGGACGGCGACGGCCACGGCGACCTTGCCGCCCGTGAGCCCAACGGCGCCCTGTGGTTGTACCGCGGCAATGCCGCAGGCAGCCTCCAGCCGCGAATCTCCATCGGTGGCGGCTGGCACAAGTACGTCCCGGCGTTCGGCGGCGACTGGGATGGCGACACCAAGCCTGACCTCGTGGCACGCGACTGGAACGGCGTGCTGTGGCTGTACCCCGGCAACGGGCGCACGAGCTCGCCCGGCGCCGGCATGTTCTCCCCCCGTGTGCAGCTGGGGACCGGCTGGGCGCCCTTCAACGTGATCCTCGGGGTCGGCGACGCCAACTACGACAACCACTTCGACCTGCTCGTCCGCAACCGCAACGACGGCACCCTGCGCGTCTACACGTCCAAGGGCGTGGCGGCCGGAACCTTCGCGGGTGTCTATCAGCCGCGCGCCGGCAGCTTTGCCGCGATCCCCCAGATGACCGCCCCCGAGCGCTTCACCGGCTGGTTCAACAGCTTGTTGATGATCTCCCAGGACGGTCTCCTGCGGGACGTGCCCTTCGTCGACGAGTCCAGCCTCGGTTGGCCGGACTTCCAGCAGCAGGTGGGCGGCGGCGGCCTGTCCTACACCTGGCAGTCCTGACCACCCGCACGTGAAGGGGCTCGCGCAGTGGCGCGGGCCCCTTCACGTGCGTCGGGCCGTTGCCGGACGAGCCCGTCGTTCGCGCACCCGGGGGACGTCAGGAGGACTGGCGGGAGCGCAGCTTCTCGCCCTTGGCGTGCGCCTCGTCGCGCAGCGCCGCCTGGAAGGCCATCATCGCCTCGCGCACGCGCCGCGCCTCCTCACCCGGGCCAGAGCCGATGATGCGCGCGGCCAGCAGGCCGGCGTTGCGCGCGCCGCCGATCGACACGGTCGCGACCGGCACGCCGGCCGGCATCTGCACGATCGACAGCAGCGAGTCCATGCCGTCGAGATGCTTCAGCGGCACCGGGACCCCGATCACCGGCAGCGGCGTCACGGCCGCGAGCATCCCGGGCAGGTGCGCCGCACCCCCGGCGCCGGCGACGATCACCTGCAGCCCGCGCGAGGCGGCCTGCTCGCCATACGTGATCATCTCGGTCGGCATGCGGTGGGCCGAGACGACGTCCGCCTCGTAGGCGATGCCGAGCTCGTCGAGGGCCAGCGCCGCCTGCTCCATGACCGGCCAGTCGGAGTCGGAGCCCATCACGAGCCCGACGGCCGGGCCCTGAGAGTCATGGTCGGACCGTGTCATTCGGTGATCACTCCCTGGAGGTAGTCGCAGGCGTGGCGCGCTCGCGCCCGCAGGTCGTCGAGGTCGTCCCCGCTCACGTCGACGTGCCCGATCTTGCGGCCGGGGCGCACGTCCTTGCCGTAGAGGTGGAACTTCATCGCGGGGTCGCGCGCCATGAGGTGGCGGTAGGTCGCGTAGAGCTCGGGGTAGTCGCCGCCGAGGACGTTGCCCATCACGGTCCAGCGCGCCCGGGAGCGGGTCGAGCCGAGCGGCAGGTCGAGGACCGCCCGCAGGTGCTGCTCGAACTGGCTCGTGACCGAGCCGTCGATGGTCCAGTGGCCCGAGTTGTGGGGGCGCATCGCCAGCTCGTTGACCAGGTATGCCGGACGGCCGTCGCCGTCACGCGTCTCGAAGAGCTCCACCGCCATGACGCCGGTGACACCCAGCTCCCCGGCGATGCGCAGCGCGGACTCGCTCGCCCGCGAGGCCAGCTCGGGGTCGAGGTCCGGCGCGGGGGCCAGCACCTCGGTGCAGATCCCGTCGGTCTGCACGGTCTCGACGACCGGCCAGACGGCGGCCTGCCCGGACGGCGAGCGGGCGACGAGGACGGCCAGCTCGCGCGTGAACCCGACCATGGCCTCGGCGAGCAGCCCGTCAGCCATCGTGGTCCCGTGCTCGCCGTCGGTCCCACCGGCACCGGCGGCCTCGACGGCGTCGAGCCAGTCGCGAGCGTCGTCCGGGCCAGTGACCACCCGGACCCCCTTGCCGTCGTAGCCTCCTCGCGGCGTCTTGAGCACGAGCGGCCAGCCGACCCGTCGGCCGAAGGCCTCGAGGTCGGCGCGGCTCGTCACGTGCGCCCAGTCCGGGCAGGGGATGCCGAGGGCCCTGAGCCTGCGCCGCATGACCAGCTTGTCCTGGGCGTGCA
>NZ_DCYC01000020.1:3485-48893 GCF_002330965.1 Arsenicicoccus sp. UBA2120 | reverse complement strand
TCCGCGCGAAGGCGAGCACGTCCTCGATGCTGGTGTGGTCACCGACCGGCGACGAGGGCACGACCTGCGCGGCCGACGCGGTCTCCGACTCCGCCAGCACCGACAGCGTGACGCCGAGCCCGACGGCGGGAGGTGCCGTCATACGAGCCAGCTGTCCACCCCCGATGATGCCGACGACGGGGAATCCACCTGGTGCGGTGCGGGGAGATGTCACAGGCCACAGGGTACGGTGCGGCCGCGCCCGCCACCACGCGCCGGCCGGTCCGGGCCTGCTGGGAGCACCCACGCCCCCGGGAGCCTTCGGGCGGCAGGGTCAGGGGCAGCGGAGCCGGAGCACCTGGACCCCGTCGGCGACGAACAGACGCTCGCCCACCTCGGACAACCGTGGGCTGACGGGGCCGTAGGCCGCATCCGCCAGGATCCACCGGGCGCCGGACCGGCAGACCCGGGTGACCGCCTCGGGGTCGGCGCGCTCGATCACCTGCAGGTTGGTCCGCAGGAGCGGGGGGTCCCAGAAGGCCAGGGTCGGGTAGGGGCGGGTGCTGGTCGCCCCCCGCGCCAGGATCCTGCGGTCGTAGCCCCAGCCGGAGACCAGGGTGCGGTGCCCGCCCAGGGCGCTCACCCAGAAGCCCCGCGCGTCGCAGTGGCCCGCGATCCGCTCGCGGGGCAGGAGGCAGCTGGTGTTGGTGACGACGACGTCCTCCGGTGGTGCCGTCGACCTCAGGACCGCCGCCGCCTCCAGCTCGGCCACCCGGAGGGGATTGGGGTTGTCGGCCCGGATCGCGGCCGCGACGGTCCCCCGCTCCGTCGGCACGACGTGGCCCAGCGTCGTCCCCAGCCCGGCCGCCAGCACCATGGCCCAGGGGGCGAGCGTCAGCAGGTCGTCCCGGCGGCGCGTCGCGACCCACGCGGCCAGCGCCAGGACGGCCACCGCGACGGCATAGCCACCGAGGCGCACGGCCCCCAGCACGGCCCAGGGTTCGACGACGAGCTGCTCGAGCAGCCGCGCGCGGGTCAGTGCCGTCCAGGCCACGGCCCCGACCGCCACGGCGACGAGCAGCCGGAGGCGCAGGCGAGGTGACGCGGCCTGCCAGGTCGGCGCCAAGGCTCCCGCCGCCGACATCGCCAGGAGCGGGAAGGCCGTGCGGAGGAAGAACACCTCGCTCGTGCCCGGGTGGGAGAGCAGCAGCGTCGCGCCCAGCCCGGCGGCTCCCCCGCCGAGCAGCAGCGGGGCCAGGACCGTTTCTCCGCCCGCCGGCCGGCGGATCCCGGGCCAGACGACGGCCAGGGTCGAGACGGCGAGGACGGCCACGAGGACAATCAGCACACCGACCCCGGTCGCCGACGTCCAGGCCTGCGACACCGACCGTGGGACCGAGTCGGCGAGCATCGCGTCGCGACCGACCATCGAGCGCCACACGTAGGAGAACGGGCGGACCACCAGCCCGTCCACCGAGCTGCCGTAGACCAGCCCGCGGGCCCCCAGGAAGGCCGCTCCGACCAGGAGGCACCAGGCCGACGCGCGGGCGGCGTCAGGCCACCGCCTGCGGGCGGCCGCGACGAGCAGCACGGATCCGACCCCGACCCCGAGGACCGGGAGGACCGTCGTCTTGGCGACGGTGAGCACGGCGAAGAGCCCCGCCCCCAGCACCAGCGACGGGCCCGGCCGCCAGGTCCCGTCGAGCTGCCCGACGATCGCGGCGAGGGCGGGCATCATGAGCAGCAGGGCATAGCTCATGGAGGGGCTCGCCCAGGAGTTCTGCGTGATCGTGAGGGGGGCGGTGGCGAGCGCGGTCGCGCCTCCGATCGAGGTCCAGCCCATGGCGATCCACGCGGCCCAGCTGCCGGCGCTGCGGTCGGAGAACATCTCGCCGGCCGCCGCGGCCAGCGCCAGTGCCGTCAGACCGGTGACGTAGGGGTACCAGAGCTGCAGCACGACGACCGGGTCGGGCACCCTGCCCAGCTCGCCGACGGCCGCCATGGCGACGTTGGCGAACCAGTGGTAGGGCAGGCCCTCGCCGGCGACCTGGGGCAGGGTGAGGGGCAGGGCCCGATGGGCCTCGGAAGTCAGCGACAGGTTGAAGAGGACGTCGGGGTAGTAGGTCCGTGAGGTGCTCTGCCAGTGGTCGGTCCACCGGGTGAAGTCGCCGACCGTCCACCCCAGCACGAGCAGGACCAGTCCCGAGAGCGACGCGGAGACACCCCGTGACAGGCGCCCCGCGCCGCGATCGAGCACCCGGCGCCGCGTGGTGGGCGGCGCCAGCAGCGCCACGACGACGACGGCAAGGGTCAGTGCGCAGGGCACCCCGAGGTGCAGCTGTCCCCACCAGGCCGGCAGCAGCAGCGCGGTGCCGACCGCACCGCCGAGGGCCAGGTCGAGCGCGAGCGGCTGACCTCGCCCACGGGTGGCGCGCACCACCATCAGCCCGACGACGCAGAGGGCCAGCTGGACGGTCGTCCACCCCAGGACGTCACCCGGGGCGACCCCCTGCACGAGGGCGACGAGGGCGCAACCCAGCACGAGCAGGAGGTAGGGCACAGGGCCATGATGCCCCGGTGGCCGAGCACCGTCGCACACGGTGCACCTCTGCGCGCGGCGTCAGGCCGTCAGGGCCCCGGTTGCGTGGGGAGCCGGGCCTGGGTGGGCGGGTGTCGTCAGACTCCGGGCCAGGCGGGGCGGCGCTTCTCGGCGAAGGCGGCGACGCCCTCGCGCCGGTCGCCGCTGAACGCCGTCGCCCGCCAGCAGCCGTCCTCGATCTCCAGCCCGGCCGCCAGGTCGACGTCGGAGCCGAGGCGCATGGCCTTCTTGGCGTTGCGCACCCCGACCGGCGAGTGGGTGGCGATCAGGGACGCCAGCTCCAGCGCGTGCTCGCGGGCGGTCCCGGCGTCCACGACCTCGTCGACCGCCCCGAGCGCGAGCGCCTCGGCCGCCGTCATCCTGCTCGCGCCGAAGATGATGCGCGACGCCCGCGACCAGCCGACGCGGCGGGTCAGCAGCTGGGTGCCGCCACCGCCGGGGATGACGCCCACCGACACCTCGGGCAGGCCCACGGTCGCGCCGGCCCCGCAGACGATCACGTCGCAGGACAGCGCGATCTCGAAGCCCCCGCCGAGCGCGAAGCCGTCCACGGCCGCGATGGCGGGGACGGGCAGGGTCAGCACGCCGGTGTAGGCGGCCCGCGCGATCGGTCGCTGCGCCATCAGGTCGGCGTCGGTGAAGCCGTTGCGCTCCTTGAGGTCCGCGCCGACGCAGAAGGCCTTGGGGTGCGTGGAGGTCACGACCACCGACCGCACCTCACCGCTGAGGGCGAGCGCCGACAGCTCGGCGGTCGCGGCGCCGAGGTCGCGGGCCATCGCGGTCGAGACGGCGTTCATCGCCTCGGGCCGGTCCAGGGCGAGCTCGGCGACGTGGCCGTGCTCGCCGTGGCGGGTGATCGTCACGTTGTGGTCGTGGGTCATCGGACCTCCAGGTCGCGGACGGGGTCGGGGAGCTCGTGAGGTGCTGGGTCGGGCAGGGCCGGATCGGGCAGGGCCGCATCGGGCAGGGCCGCATCGGGCAGGGCCGCATCGGGCAGGGCCGCGTCGGGCAGGCCGTGGGGCACGGCGACCGTGCGGTGGAGCAGGGACGGTGCGACGACGCCCACGCCGCGCAGCGTGCGGCTGCGCTGGCGCACCGCCGTCAGGTCGGGGGCGTCGGCGAGGCGGGCGACGAGCCCCTCGTCCGCCAGCACCTTGCCGGAGGGGGCGACGGCGGTGAGGCGCGCGGCGCGGTTGACCGTGGTGCCGAAGACGTCGCCGAGCCGCGACACGACGTGGCCGTAGGCGAGGCCGACCCGCACGGGAGGCAGCATGTCGTCGTAGCGGATGGCGTCGACCAGGTCCAGCGCGATCCGGGCGCCGTCGGCGGGCACCTTGGCGACATACAGGACCTCGTCCCCCACGGTCTTGATCACCCGGCCGCCGTGGCCGGTGATGACGTCGCTGCACAGCGCCTCGAACCTCTGCACCACGGTGGCCAGCTCGCGCTCGGACAGCCGCCGCACCAGCGACGTGAACGACACGAGGTCGGCGAAGCCCACGCAGCGCCGCAGCCCCTGCTCCCCCACCGACGGGTCGGCGTCGGCGACCATGCGCGCCGTGGCCGCCGCCAGGTGCCGCCGCCAGGCATAGACCAGGAGCGGCTCGAGCTCGTCGGCCAGCTCGGCGACCTTGCGCGCGGCGGCCAGGGCGGTGTCCTCGTCGGGCTCGGCGCGGGTGGAGTCGTGGCTCTCGTCGGAGACGGCCACGCGGCCGAGGTCGACCTCGCCCTGCGCCCACGGGCTGAGCGACTCGGCGAACACCGAGCACTGCCACACCGACAACCGGTCCGCCGTCCGCGCGAAGGCCCGGGTCAGGCTGAGCGCCGACTCCTCGTCGAGCTCGCCGCGGCGCACCAGGGCGGCCACCCCCCGCAGCGCCGTCAGGTCGAGCTGGGAGAACACCGCCTCCCCGTCCTCGTTGCCGGGGAAGCCGAGGGCGTGCCAGAAGCGCTCGGCGGTGCGCAGGGAGACCCCGACGGTGCGGGACACGTCGCGGCGGTCGAGGTCCAGGGGGCCGCCGAGCAGCTCGCGCTGCACGCGTTCGACCAGGGGGTCGAGGCCGGCCGGGGCCTCCGACAGCCGGATCGACTCCTCGCGGGGGTCCGCCACCGTCGCCTCCTTGCCGTCCAGCGGGACGACGCTGGCCGTCGACCGCTCCCGCCATGATGCCTCAGGCCGACAGCCTCGCGTGCACCACGTCACCGGCCGCGTGGATGCGGTCCCCGTGAGCGGTGCGTATGACGAGACGACCGGCCTCGTCGACCCGCACCGCCTCGCCCGGCTCCACCGCACCCGAGGGCAGGTGGATGGCGACCTGGCGCCCGAGCGTCGCGCAGGCCGCGGCGTAGTCCGCCCGCAGGGCCGGCATCCGTGACGCCGTCGCCCACTGCCGGTGCCGGTGCGCGAGGGCCCGCAGCACCGCGATCACGACCTCCTCGCGGCCCACGTCGACGCCGCACAGGGCGAGCGAGGTCGCCGTCTCGACCGGGAGCTGGTCGCGGCTCTGGTGCACGTTGATCCCGAGCCCGAGCACGGCGACCCCATCCCCAGGACCAGGGGCCGGCGCCAGCTCGCACAGCACCCCGCACACCTTGCGGTCGTCGTCGGTGGCGACGAGCACGTCGTTGGGCCACTTGAGCACCGCCCCCGCCAGCCCGAGCCCGACGAGGGCGTCCCGCACGGCCAGGCCGGTGAGCAGGGGCAGCCACCCCGCGTCCGGCATACGAGCCGATGGGACCGGCACGCAGGCGGACAGGGCCACGGCCGTCCCGGCCGGGGTCTCCCACGACCGGGCCAGCCGACCGCGTCCCGCCTGCTGGTGGTCCGTGGTGAGCACGTGCCATGGCCGAGGGTCGGCGAGCAGCTCGGCGTTGGTGCTGCCGACCGCGTCGCGGACCCGCACATCGAGCCACGGCGACATGGCGTCCGTCACATGCCTGGTCAGAGCGCTTTGTCGCAGAGCGGAGGTCACGAGCCCAAGGCTATGGTGTCGCCATGGCTGACGCTCCGACGACGGACACCTTCGACCTGGCCACGACCGCGGGTCGGCTGGCCGACCTGCTCCACCGCAACGAGCAGGTCCTGCACGGGGCCTCGGACAAGGCGGTCGAGAAGCAGCACGCCCGCGGCAAGCAGACCGCCCGCGAGCGCGTCGAGGCCTTCCTCGACGAGGGCTCGTTCGTCGAGCTGGACCAGTACGCCCGCCACCGCTCGACCTCCTTCGGGCAGGACAAGAACCGCCCCTACGGCGACGGCGTGATCACCGGCTACGGCACCGTCGACGGTCGTCAGGTGTGCGTGTTCGCCCAGGACTTCACGGTGTTCGGCGGGTCCCTCGGCGAGGTGTTCGGGGAGAAGATCGTCAAGGTCATGGACTTCGCCATGAAGATCGGCTGCCCGGTCGTCGGCCTCAACGACTCCGGCGGCGCGCGGATCCAGGAGGGTGTCGCCTCGCTGGGGATGTATGGCGAGATCTTCCGCCGCAACGTCCTCGCGTCCGGCGTCATCCCGCAGGTCTCGCTGATCATGGGGCCCTGCGCGGGCGGGGCGGTCTACTCCCCCGCCATCACGGACTTCACGGTCATGGTCGACCAGACGTCCCACATGTTCATCACCGGCCCGGACGTCATCAAGACCGTCACGGGCGAGAGCGTCGGCATGGAGGAGCTGGGCGGCGCGACGGCGCACAACTCCAAGTCCGGCTGCGCGCACTACATGGGCTCCGACGAGAACGACGCGATGGACTACGTCAAGGAGCTCCTGTCCTACCTGCCGAGCAACAACCACGAGGACCCGCCGGTCTTCGAGGCCGAGGTGGACCTCGAGATCAACGAGCTGGACGTCGCCCTGGACACGATCATCCCGGACTCGCCCAACATGCCCTACGACATGCACGAGGTCTTCACGGCGATCCTCGACGACCAGGCCTTCCTCGAGGTCCAGCCGATGTTCGCGCCTAACATCCTCACCGGCTTCGGGCGGGTCGAGGGCCGCAGCGTCGGCATCGTCGCCAACCAGCCGATGCAGTTCGCCGGGTGCCTGGACATCGACGCCTCCGAGAAGGCCGCGCGGTTCGTGCGCACCTGCGACGCCTTCAACGTGCCCGTGCTGACCTTCGTGGACGTGCCGGGCTTCCTGCCGGGCACCGACCAGGAGTGGAACGGCATCATCCGCCGCGGCGCCAAGCTCATCTACGCGTATGCCGAGGCCACCGTCCCGCTCGTCACCGTCATCACCCGCAAGGCCTACGGCGGCGCGTACGACGTCATGGGGTCCAAGCACCTCGGCGCCGACGTCAACATCGCCTGGCCCACCGCGCAGATCGCCGTGATGGGCGCTCAGGGTGCGGTCAACATCCTCTACCGCAAGGAGATCGCCGCGGCCGAGGCGGAGGGCCGCGACGTCGACGCGACGCGCGCGCAGTTCATCAAGGAGTACGAGGACCACCTCGCCAACCCCTACATCGCGGCCGAGCGCGGCTACATCGACGCGGTCATCGCCCCGCAGGAGACCCGCCGCAACGTCGTGCAGGCGCTGCGGGCCCTGCAGACCAAGCGCGAGAACCACCCGCCCAAGAAGCACGGGAACATCCCGCTGTGACCGCTCGCCGACGCAGGAGGGCCCGCCGATGACCGACGACGTGAAGACGGACGTGAAGACGGGCGGCATACCGACCCTGCTGTCCGTGACCAAGGGCAACCCGACCGACGAGGAGCTCGCGGCGCTGCTGCTCGTCGTGGCCGCTGCCGCGAGCGGGGAGCCGACCGCCGAGGAGCAGCCCACCGGCATCTGGGCCAGCCGGGCCCGCAACCTCGGCGTCTCGTCGCTCGGCGCCCGCCGCCGGTCCTCGTGGGGATGGCGATCGGCGCGCTGACGGGCCGGCTCTCGCCTCCTTGGGTAGCGTGCTCGAGGTGACCAGTGCCCAGGAGACCTCCCCCACCTCCCGCCGCAGTGCCGCCGACCGCAGTGCCGCCGACCGCAGTGCCGTGGACCGCATCGCCGACGAGTTCGTCCGCGAGACGCTCGAGCTCAGTCCGCTGACCGCGACCTACGTCGGCATCCCCGGTCACGACGACCAGATCGACGACTTCTCCCCCGACGGGCTGCGTGCCCAGTCCGAGCTGCGCCGCCGCACGCTCGCGGCGCTCGCCTCCGTCGAACCCACGACCGACGCCGACCGGGTCACGGTGACCGCCATGACCGAGCGGCTCGGTCTCGCCGAGGAGATGTATGCCGCAGGCATCGTCGAGTCCTCGCTCAACGTCATCGCCTCCCCGCTGCAGGACATCCGCGCGGCCTTCGACCTGATGCCGACCGAGACGGTCGAGCACTGGGCGACGATCGCGCTGCGCATGGGCCGGATCCCGCTCGCCCTGGAGCAGTACCAGGAGTCCCTGCTGTCCGCCCGCGACAAGGGAACCGTGTCGGCGCGCCGCCAGGTCGAGGCGTGCATCCAGCAGTGCCGCGACCTGGTCGAGCCCGAGGGCTACTTCGCGGGCTTCCTCAAGGGCGCGCTCGCTCCCCACCGCGCCCTGCCGCCCGAGCTGCGCGAGCGCCTGACCCGCGAGGTGGGGGCGGCGGGCGACGCCTACGCCCGCATGGCGGAGTTCCTGCGCGTCGAGCTGCTCGACGAGGCGCCGGAGGAGGACGCCGTGGGCCGCGACCAGTACTCCCTGTGCTCGCGCTACTTCCTCGGTGCCGACGTCGACCTCGAGGAGACCTACCGCTGGGGCCAGGAGGAGGTCGCCCGCATCACCGCGGCCATGGAGGACGTGGCCCAGCAGGTACGCCCGGGCGCGACGGTGGCCGAGGCGATCGCGCTGCTCGACCAGGACCCCGCCTACCGCTTGGATGGCACGGACGCGCTGCGCCGCTGGATGCAGGACGAGGCCGACGCCGTCGTCCGGCTGCTCGACGGCGAGCACTTCGACATCCCCGCGCCCGTGCGCGAGATCGAGTGCTGCATCGCGCCGACGCAGACCGGCGGCATCTACTACACCGGCCCCTCCGACGACTTCACCCGCCCCGGCCGCATGTGGTGGTCGGTGCCCAAGGGCGTCACCGAGTTCACGACCTGGCGCGAGCTCACCACCGTCTACCACGAGGGCGTCCCCGGGCATCACCTCCAGGTCGCCCAGACCGTCCACAACCGCGAGCAGCTCAACACCTGGCGGCGCCAGTTCTCGTGGACCTCGGGCCACGGGGAGGGGTGGGCGCTGTATGCCGAGCGCCTCATGGCCGACTTCGGGCACATGGACGACCCGGGCAACCGCATGGGCTGGCTGGACGGGCAGTCGCTGCGCGCGGCCCGCGTGGTCATCGACATCGGCGTGCACTGCGGCTTCGAGGCGCCGGCCGAGGTCGGCGGCGGCGAGTGGACCTACGACAAGGCCTGGGCCTACCTGACGGCGCACGCCAACATGGAGGAGGCCGTGCTGCGGTTCGAGCTGGACCGCTACCTCGGCTGGCCGGGGCAGGCCCCGTCGTACAAGGTCGGCGAGCGGCTCTGGCTGCAGCTGCGCGACGAGGTGCAGCGGCGCGAGGGCGAGGCCTTCTCGCTCAAGGACTTCCACCGTCGGGCGCTCGACATCGGCGGGGTCGGCCTGGACACGCTGCGCACCGCCGTCCTCCACCCCTACCTCAGGTAGTCACGTTCGCCCGACCTCGCACGCCAGGCGGATGTGCCGACCCCAGGCGGATGTGCTGACCCCCGGCTGATCACCCGCCCCCGGTAAAGGCATCGACCGGCCTTCGTCCCCCAGGCTGATGCCTCGGCCCCCGGCGGGTCTGAACGCGGGCCGCGCCACCGCCCCGCCGGTGGGAGGATGTGCGCCGTGGAGATCCTCACGCTCGTGGTCGGCCTCGCGCTGACCGTCCTCGCCGTCACGACCCTGTCCAACCGCTGGGGCCTGTCGGCACCCCTGGTGCTCATCGTCGTGGGGTTGGTCGGGTCCTACCTGCCGTTCATCCACGAGCCGAGCCTGTCCCCCGAGCTCGTGCTGGTGGGCATCCTTCCGCCCCTGCTCTACACCGCGGCGCACAACACCAGCCTGATGGACTTCCGCGACAACCTGTCGGCGATCGGGTGGCTGTCGATCGGCCTCGTGCTGTTCACCGCTGCGGGGATCGGCCTGCTGGCGTGGGCGCTGCTGCCGCTGCCGTTCGCGGCGGCGTTCGCGCTGGGCGCCATCGTGGCCCCGCCCGACGCCGTGGCCGCCAGCGCCGTCGCCAAGCAGATCGGCCTGCCGAGACGGGTCGTCACCATCCTCGAGGGCGAGTCGCTGGTCAACGACGCGACGGCCCTGGTGTCGCTGCGCACGGCGACCGGCGCCCTGACCGCGGCGGTCACCGTCGGCGCGGTCCTGCTGGACTTCGCCAAGGCGGTGGTCATCGCCATCGTGGTCGGCGTGGTCGTGGCCAAGGCGGCGTCATACGTGCTCAAGCGCACCAGCGACCCCGTCGCCACCACGGCCCTGTCCTTCCTGCTGCCGTTCATCGCGTTCGCGCCGGCCGAGCACTTCCACGCGTCGGGCGTGCTGTCGGTCGTCGTGGCCGGGCTGCTCCTCGGGCACATGGCACCCGTCGTCGAGACGGCGCAGTCGCGCGTCACCACCCGCATCAACTGGAAGACCATCACCTACCTCCTCGAGAACTCCGTCTTCCTCCTCGTCGGGCTGCAGACGCGCTCGATCGTCTCGGCCGCCTCCAGCTCGCCGCTCGGCTGGGGCCGCATCGTCGCCGCGTGCCTGCTCGTGCTGGTCGGGGTGATGGTGCTCCGCGTCGCGTGGATCATGGCGACGCGGTTCGTCGTGCGGGCGCGCGGCCGCGACGGCGTCACCCCCTGGCAGGAGTCGGCGC
The DNA here is from genome assembly GCF_002330965.1 of Arsenicicoccus sp. UBA2120. Taxonomy (NCBI): domain Bacteria; kingdom Bacillati; phylum Actinomycetota; class Actinomycetes; order Micrococcales; family Intrasporangiaceae; genus Arsenicicoccus; species Arsenicicoccus sp. UBA2120. Next base: position 38,457 of record NZ_DCYC01000020.1, on the reverse strand, counting down.
TCATCGCGTGGGCGGGCATGCGTGGCGTGGTCACCCTGGCCGCCGCGCTCACCCTGCCGCTCGCCACCCCGCACCGCCCGGTGCTCGTGCTCGTCGCGCTCGTCGTCACCGCCGGGACGCTCCTCATCCAGGGCCTCACCCTCCCCGTCCTCGCCCGCCGCCTGGACGTGCACGGCCCCGACCCCCGCGAGGACGCGCTGCAGGAGGCGACCGTCTATGCCCGCGCGGTCGAGGCCGGGCGCCGCGCCATGGACGCCGAGGCCGGCCCCGACGACGCCGCCACCATCGCCACGCTCCGCGACCAGGCCGAGCGCCGCGTCAACGCCATCTGGGAGCGGCTCGGCCGCCCCGACGAGCGCAAGGAGACCCCGAGCCAGACCTACCGCCGGCTCCGCACCGCCGCCATCCGGGCCGAGCGCGAGGAGGTCCTGCGGGTGCGCAGCGAGGGCGAGGTCGAGTCCGAGGTGATTTCGGCGGTGCTGGCCTCGCTGGACTTCGAGGAGACCTCGCTGATCCGGGTCGAGCAGCGCGCCCGTCGGCTGCGGGCCCTCTCCCCCGCCCTGCCCGACGCGCCCTGTCAGCACCTGGCGGAGGCGCCGACCTTCGTCGAGCCGCGCACCCACGGCGAGTGCATCGGCTGCCTCGCCGAGGGCACCACGCCCGTGCACATGAGACTGTGCCTGACCTGCGGGTATGTCGGCTGCTGCGACTCCTCCGAGGGGCGGCACGCGACGCGGCACCACGAGGCGACCGGTCACCCGACCATGCGGTCCTTCGAGCCGGGCGAGTCCTGGCGCTGGTGCTTCGTCGACGGCCTGCTCGCCTCCGGCGACTGACCTACCTCAGGTCGTCACACTCGCCCGGGTTGGCACGCCAGGCGGCTGTGACTACCTCAGGTAGGTTCGCGGCATGGGCCCCACCCCGACACCCACCCTGGTCCTGCTGCACGGCACCCGCATGAACGCCGGCTTCTGGCGCGACTACCCCGCGCTGCTGCCCGGCGTCCGCGTCGTCACCCCGGACCTCCCCGGCCACGGCTCCCGCGGCGCCGAGGACTTCACGTGGGAGGGCGCCCTCGCGACGGTCGAGCAGGCCCTGCCCGCTGACGGCCCGGTCGTCCTCGCCGGCCACAGCCTGGGGGGTTATGTCGCGATGTCGTATGCCGCCGCGCAGCCTCACCGCCTCGCGGGCCTCGGGCTCGTCGGGGCCACCGGTGTGCCGGCCGGTGCGGGCGCGGCCGTCTACCGCGGCTTCGCCCGGCTCGTGCCCGTCGTGGGGGCAGCGCGGATGGCCCATGTCGCCAACGGCGTCATGCGCCGACTGGCGGGCGGTCGCGACATCAGTCAGGTCACCGACGACGGGCAGGGCTACGCAGCCATGCCCGCGGCCTGGTCGGCGGTGATGGCGCAGTGCGGTCCCCACCTGCTGGGCGGGCTCGACATACCCGTCCTGCTCCTCAACGGAGGGCTGGACCAGATGCGGCTCGGGGTGCGGGCCTATGCCGCCGCCTGCCCCGCCGCGCAGGTGGTGACGGTGCCGCGGGCGACGCACTTCCTGCCGCTGACGCACCCCGAGGCGTGCGCGACGCACCTGCGGGGGCTGCTCGACCGCGCCACGCAGACCTACCGGGGGTAGAGGCATCAGCCTGGCGGACGAAGGCCGGTCGATGCCTCTGCCCCCGGTAGGGTCGCGCCATGGTCGTCCAGCTCGTCCTCGCCTCCACCTCCCCCGCCCGCCTCGCCACCCTGCGCTCGGCCGGCCTGGCTCCACGCGTCCAGGTCTCGAGCGTCGACGAGCCCGCCACGATCGCCGCGCTGGAGGCCGGCGGCACCCGCCTCGGCCCGGCCGAGCACGCCCTCGCCCTGGCCCGCACCAAGCGTGACGACGTCGCGGAATCCCTCGTCCCAGAGGCGGGCTCGACGAAGACCCCCACCCTGGTCCTCGGGTGCGACTCGGTCCTGGAGTTCGGCGGCGAGGTGCACGGCAAGCCCGAGACGGCGTCCGTCGCGGTCGAGCGGTGGCGGCGGATGCGTGGTGGCGAGGGCGTCCTGCACTCCGGCCACGCCATCACCGACCTCGCCACCGGCCGCCAGGTCTCGCGCACGGCGTCGACCGTCGTGCACTTCGCCGACCTGTCGGACGCCGAGATCGACGCCTACGTCGCGACCGGCGAGCCCCTCTGGGTCGCAGGCGGATTCACCGTCGACGGTCTCGGCGGCGCCTTCGTGACCGGCATCGAGGGCGACTACCACAACGTGGTCGGCGTCTCCCTGCCGCTGCTGCGCGAGCTCCTGCTCGAGCTCGGCATCGGCTGGTGGGACCTCGAGCGAGCCGTATGACGCCCCACCCGCCCACCGCATCACCAACAGGTGGAGAGCACCACCGATGACGGTGGCCTTCTCCACCCGTCGTCACCCTCACCGGTCGGGTGACGCCGGCGCCGGCCGCGCGCCGCGTCCAGCGACGCGGACCGACCGGCGTCAGACCGGCGAGATCCCCGTGTGCCGCTCGGTGAAGTGGCGCGACCGACCACCGGCATAGCTCAACCGGTGGATGATGGTGTCGCGCAAGGCTTCCGGCTCGACGATGTCGTCGATCACGAGGTCGGCGGCGAGGCGCTCGAGGTCGATGTCCTTCTCGTACTCCGCCCGCTTCTCGGCGACGAACGCGTCCCGCTCCGGCCCCTCGGGGATCTCGGCGATCTTGTTGGCGTACACCGCGTTCACGGCCGCCTCGGGACCCATGACCCCGATGCGCGCCGTGGGCAGCGCGATCGTCGCGTCCGGCGCGAAGCCCGGGCCCCCCATCGCGTAGAGCCCGGCGCCATACGCCTTGCGCACCACGACGCACAGCTGCGGCACGGTCGCCGCCGACACGGCATAGACCATCTTGGCGCCGTGCCGGATGATGCCGCCGCGCTCGACCTCGGAGCCGATCATGAAGCCCGGCACGTCGGCGAGGTAGACCAGGGGGATCGAGTAGGCGTCGCACGTCGTGATGAATCGCGTTGCCTTGTCGGCGGAGTCGCTGAACAGCACGCCACCCTTGACGGCGGAGTTGTTGGCCACGAAGCCCACGGTCTGCCCGGCCATCCGGCCGTAGCCCACGATCAGCTCCGCGGCGAAGGTCGGCTTGACCTCGAAGAACTGCTCGTCGTCGACGAGCCGGTCGATGACCTCGTGCATGTCGAACGGCACGGACTCGACCTCCGGGATGTCCTCCCGGGTCAGGGCCGCGGTCGGCTCTTCCACGGAGAAGTGCGGCGTCGGCTGCCGCCACGACAGCGGCATGTAGGAGAAGTACTCCTTGGCCAGGTCGATGGCCTCCGCGTCGTCGCCCGCGAGCAGGTCGCCGACCCCCGAGACGGTGCAGTGCATCCGGGCGCCGCCGAGGTCCTCCAGCGAGACCTTCTCCCCCACGACCATCTCGGCCATGCGGGGCGACCCGAGATACATCGAGGCGTTGCCGTCGACCATGATCACGATGTCGGTGAAGCTGGGGATGTAGGCCCCGCCGGCCGCGGACGGGCCGAACAGGCAACAGATCTGGGGCACCTTGCCCGACAGCGCGACCTGGTTGTGAAAGATCCGTCCGGCCCCGCGCCGCCCCGGGAACATCTCGACCTGGTCGGTGATGCGCGCCCCCGCCGAGTCCACGAACCAGAAGACCGGCAGCTCCTCGCGCAGCGCGCTCTCGGTGGCTCGCACGATCTTCTCGACGGTCCGCTCGCCCCACGAACCCGCTTTGACGGTGGGGTCGTTCGCGACGACGATCGCCGGTCGCCCGTCCACGAGACCGCGGCCGGTGACGACGCCGTCGGCCGGCAGCCCGGTCGCCATCGCGTTGGCGTAGCGCCCGTCCTCGACAAAGCTCCCCTCGTCGAACAGCAACGAGATCCGTTCGCGGACATAGAGCTTGCCCTGGGAGGCGAGCTTGGCGGCGGCCTTGTCGGGTGGTGTGGCCGAGGCCTCGAGCGCCGCCTCGAGCCGCTCCCGGACGTCGGCGACCTTCGGATCCGGTTGGTGGGCCATCAGATTCCCTTCGGGGGTCGTATGTCGGGCGCGCCGGGGTCAGGCGGTGGGGAGGCCCAGGCCGCGGCCGATCAGCATGCGCTGCACCTCGGAGGTGCCCTCGCCGATCTCGAGGATCTTGGAGTCACGATAGAAGCGCGCGACGGGATACTCCTCCATGAAGCCGTTGCCGCCGAAGATCTGGGTCGCCATGCGGGTCGAGGTCACGGCCGCCTCGGAGGTGTAGAGCTTGGCGATCGAGGCGGCCTGCTTGACCTCGGCGAGGCTGCGCCGCCCGGCGTCCATCTCGTCCTTGAGCCACGCGGCCTTGTAGGTGAGCAGGCGGGCGTTCTCGAGCATCACGGCCAGGTCGGCGATCTGGAAGGACACGCCCTGGTTGACGGCGATGGGCCGCCCGAAGGCGAGGCGGCTCGTGGAGTAGGCGATGCACTCCTCGAGCATGCGGGCGATGCAGCCGACGGCGAGGGCGGCGATGGCGATGCGGCCGTCGTCGAGCGTGGCGAGGAACTGCCCGAAGCCCTTGCCGCGCGCGCCCAGCAGGTTGCTCTCGGGGACGCGGACGTCGCTGAAGGACAGGCCGTGGGTGTCCGAGATGTTCCACCCGAGCTTGTGATAAGGCGGCGCGACCTCGAATCCCGGTGTGCCGGAGGGGATCATGATGGCGCTGATCTCGGGCTTGCCGTCCTCGCGGGTGCCGGTGCGCGCGGTGGCGGTGACGACCGAGGTGATCTCGGTGCCCGAGTTGGTGATGAAGGACTTGGCGCCGTTCACGACCCACTCGCCGCCCTCGAGGACGGCTCGCGTCTTGGTGCCGCCGGCGTCGGAGCCCGCGTCGGGCTCGGTGAGCCCGAACCCCGCGAGGGTGCGCCCGGCGGCCAGGTCGGGCAGCCAGCGCTCCTTCTGCTCCTGGCTGCCGAAGGTCAGGATCGGGTTGATGCCGAGGCCGACGCCCGCCTCGAGGGTGATGCCCATGGACTGGTCGACGCGGCCGAGCTCCTCGATCGCGACGCACAGATAGGTGAACTCGCCGCCCTCGCCGTCCGCCGACTTGTGGCCGCCGAACTCCTCGGGGACGACCAGGCCGAACAGCCCGAGCTCCCCCATCTTGGGGATCAGGTGGGCCGGGAAGTGGTGCTCGCGGTCCCACTCGGCGACGTGCGGCGCGATCTCGCCCTCGGCGAAGTCGCGCACGGTGCGGCGGAAGTCCTCGTGGTCCTGGCTGAGCTCGTACACGGGTGGGGCCTTTCGACGACGGTGGCGATCGGGGGATGGGTGGGAGAGCGGCTGAGGGATGACGGGCGGTGACGGCATACGGACAGATGCTTGACGTTGACGTAAACGTAAAGCACGATGGCGCCCATGACAACCCCCGAGGAGTGGACGATCGCTCAGGTCGCCGACGACTTCGGCGTGACCCACCGCACGATCCGGCACTACGAGGATTTGGGGCTGCTCGCGCCGGAGCGCCGCGGCACGCAGCGCGTCTATCGCCGCCGCGACCGCACCCGCCTCTCCCTGATCCTGCGCGGCAAGCGCCTCGGCTTCCCGCTGGAGGAGATCAGGACCATCGTCAACATGTATGACGAGGCGCAGGGCCCTACCTCACAGCTGCGCTACGTCCTCGAGCAGATCGACGACCGGCGGACCGACCTCGAGCGACGGCTCGCCGACCTGCAGGAGTCGATGCGCGAGCTGGACGCCTTCGAGCGCCGGTGCCGCGAGGAGCTGGGTCGCCGCGTCACCTGACACCCGTTCGGCCTATCGACGGTACTTTGAGTCATGGTTTGACCGTTCCATTCGGTATCCTGCGACAGAACGTGGCCGACCGAAGGACGCGCATGCACCAGCACCTGAGCGCTCGCTCCGCCCTGGGATCCACCGTCCTGCTACTCGCGCTGACGGCCGGCAGCACGTCGCCCGTGTTCGCGTCGCCCGCGCCAGTGGCCCCGGCCACGTCTCTCCCGGCGGCTCCCTCGACGGCTCCCTCGCCGAACAGCGACGTCGTCGCCCCGGCCCCGACGCCCACCCGTTCCACCACGCCCGCGGTCCCCGCGAGCCAGCCCGCCCCGCGGACGCCGGCGCCCACCACCCCTGCCGCACCACCGGCGCCCCCCTCGGAGCAGGTCGCCCCGGTCACAGCGCCGTCCGCCACGCCCGTCCCGACCACCGCCGCCCCGACCACCCCGGTCGCTGCCGCACCCGCCCTCCCGCCCGCCGACGCCGCCCTGCAGCCGGCCCGGCCCGCGGGGGCCACCCCCGTCACCATCGTCCTGCCGGGCACCGGCGAGCGCCGGACCGTGCTGGCCCTCCCCTACTCCCTCGACCGGGACCACGACGGCGTCCGCGAGTCCACCGCCCTGGTCATGGAGCCCGACCTGCAGGTGCCCACGAGCTCCAGCGTCACCCTCGGCGTCGAGCAGGAGTGGTCCAGCGACTCCTCCACCCGCGCCGTGCCCGACCCGGCCGAGTGGGACCGCATCCGTGCCCGGGTCGCCGGGATCGCCCGCGCCGTCGCGGACCAGCCGACCCGCGTCGCGCTCGCGCAGCGGGCCGGCCTCGACGCCACCGCCGGCACGCCCGCCGAGGTGGACCAGCTCGTGCTGCAGGCCGCCCAGCTGGCCGTGTGGCAGCTCTCCTCCGGCGTCACCGTCGCCCCTGAGGTGCCGTATGCCGGGGACGCCCGCCACGCCGCCACCCTCGGCGCCCTGACCTCCCGCCTCGTCCAGGACGCGTCGCTGACCCCGTCCGGCGCCGTCGACGTCTATCGCATCCAGGCGCCCACCGCGAGCGCCGCCCCCGGAGCCGCCCTGCGCATCACCGGCGGTCGCAGCATCGTGGCGGCGTGGGCGACCGCCGCCACCCCCGCCCTCGTCGTGGCCCGGCCGACCGCCGCCGCCCGGCCCAGGATTGGGCAGGCCGCCCCGGCGCCGGCCGCCAAGGCTCCCGCGCAGCCGAGGTCGGCGTCCAGGCCGGGGACGGTCACGGGGCCCCTCGCCAAGGCCCCGGTCAAGGCCCCGGCCAAGGGTCCCGCCGCGCTCACCCGGATCCCCGCCGCCGACACCAGCTCCTGCACGGCGCTCGGCCGCACCGACGTCTCCCGCCTCGACGCGGACTACCGCCCAGCGCTCGACCGCGACAACGACGGGATCGCCTGCGAGAGCAGCGGGGCCGACGGCGCGGTCAACCTCGGCGGCAACCGGGTCGCCACCGCCCCGCAGACCACCAACCAGGTGACGGTCACGCCTGGAGGCCCGACGACGAGCACGAGCACGAGCACGACCACCACCACCCAGAGCTGTGACGAGCTGCGCGCCGCCGGACAGTCGAGCATCCCCGCGGGGAGCCCGCTCTACCGCGGCGACCTCGACCGCGACGGTGACGGTGTCGCCTGCGAGCCCTACGAGGGACCCCGCGGCTCCGGCGCCCTCGCCCAGACGGGCTTCGAGGCGCCGCAGCTGTCCGCGCTGGCGTTCGGCACCATCGGGCTCGGGGCGCTGCTGGTGCGCCTCGGCCGCCGCCGCGCGCGCGCCTGACACCCCGCGAACGGGTCTGTCAGACATCACTGGCACAGTGTGGCCATGGACAACGACGTCTGCCACGAGCCGCAGTTCCGCACCGTCATCGAGCCGTTCCGCATCCACAGCGTGGAGCCGCTCCGCATGACGACCGCCGCCCAGCGCCGCACCAAGGCCGCCGAGGCGCACTACAACCTCTTCCAGCTGCACGCCGAGGACGTGCTGATCGACCTGCTCACCGACTCCGGGACCGGCGCCATGAGCCGCGACCAGTGGGCCGCCATCCAGCACGGCGACGAGTCCTACGCGGGCTCGCCGTCCTACTACCTGTTCCGTGACGCGGTGAGGCACCTCTTCCCCTACGAGCACGTCATCCCCACCCACCAGGGACGTGCCGCGGAAAAGATCCTCTTCGGCGTCCTCGGCGGCCCCGGCAAGGTCGTGCCGAGCAACACCCACTTCGACACCACCCGCGCCAACATCGAGTTCACCGGCGCCGAGGCCGTCGACCTGGTCATCCCCGAGGGCCACGACCCCTCGCTGGTCCACCCGTTCAAGGGCAACCTGGACGTCGACCGGCTCGAGGCCCTGCTCACCGAGCGGGGCGACGACGTGCCGGTCGTCATGCTCACCGTCACCAACAACTCCGGTGGCGGGCAACCGGTCTCGCTCGACAACATCCGCGCCGTGTCCGAGATCGCGCACCGCCACGGCAAGCCGCTGTTCCTCGACGCCTGCCGGTTCGCCGAGAACGCCTGGTTCATCAAGGAGCGCGAGCCCGGCCAGGCCGACCGGGACGTCGTCAGCATCATCCAGGACATGGCGGCCTGCGCCGACGGCATGACCATGTCCGCCAAGAAGGACCCGATGGGCAACATCGGCGGCTGGCTGGCGCTGCAGGACGACGAGCTCGCCGCCGCCTGCCGCAACCTGCTGATCCTCACCGAGGGCTTCCCGACCTACGGCGGGCTGGCCGGGCGCGACCTCGAGGCCCTGGCGCAGGGGCTCAAGGAGACCGTGAGCCACGACTACCTGCGCTACCGCATCCGCTCCACGGCCTACCTCGCCGACGCCCTGGAGCACGCGGGCATCCCGTGCATCAAGCCGGCCGGCGGCCACGCCGTCTACATCGACGCCAAGGCGATGCTCCCCCACATCGACCCGCTTCACTTCCCCGGGCAGGCGCTGAGCGTCGCGCTCTACGAGACCGGCGGGGTGCGGGCGTGCGAGATCGGGTCCGTCATGTTCGCGCGCCAGCCCGACGGCTCCGAGAAGCCCGCCGCCATGGAGCTGGTCCGCCTCGCCATCCCCCGCCGCACCTACACCCAGAGCCACATCGACTACGTCATCGAGGTGTGCGAGCAGGTCAAGGCCCGCGCCGGGGACCTGCCGGGCTACCGCATCGTCGAAGAGCCGCCGGCCCTGCGGCACTTCACCGCGAGGTTCGCGCCCATGACCTGATCGTGACCTGGGTCGTGCCCGATTCGTCACCTTTGGGCGGGCACAATGCACCGTATGCCGTCCCGCCAGCCTCACGCCCGCGCCGCCGCCACGGGGGCAGCTGCTGCCCCCAGGCGCACCCGGTCGGCTGCGATGACGGCGTCGAAGCTGTCGAGAGCGTCGGCGATCTCGAGGGCGTCGGCGATCTCGGCCCTGTCGGCGGTGACGCTGCTGGTCGCCGGGTGCTCCGACGCCACTCGCACGACCAGCACCACCGTCACGTCAGCGGTGCAGGCCACCGCCTCGGGAGCCGTCGCGCGGGCGACTCCGGGGATCCAGCCAGGCTCGGAGAGCGGGGCGGGCACCGCCGGCACGGGCACTGCCGGCACGGGCGCTGCGGGGGCGGGTGACGGACGACTGCTCCTGGTCCTGGACTCCTCCGGGTCCATGGCCGAGCGTGACGCCCGGGGCCGCACCCGCATGCAGGGCGCCCAGGACGCGCTGCGCTCCCTCGTCGACGAGCTGCCGGACGGCGCGCAGGTCGGTCTGCGCGTCTACGGATCGCGGGTCAAGGTCGCCGGCAAGGCGGCGCCCGGGTCGAGGGCGTGCACCGACAGCCGCCTCGTGACACCGGTCGGTCCGCTGGACCGCCGTGGGCTCAAGACCGCGATCGACGCGTTCGCCCCGCACGGCGACACCCCGATCGGCTACACCCTGCAGCAGGTCGCCGGCGATCTCGGCACCACCGGTCGGCGCAGCGTCGTGCTGGTCTCGGACGGCGAGGAGTCCTGCTCCGCCGACCCGTGCGCGGTGGCCAAGACCCTCGCCGGCCAGGGCATCGACCTGCACGTGCACACCGTCGGCCTCGAGGTCTCGGCCCCCGCGCGCAGCCAGCTGCGGTGCGTGGCCGACGCCACCGGCGGCAGCTATCACGACGCCACGAGCGACGACCTCACCCAGATCGTCTCCGACACCGTGGGCTCGGCCCGGGCCGCGAGCACCGGCTGGTCCGCGCCGGGCACCGGCTGGTGGAGCCGCAGCGGGCTCGCAGGTCTCGGCGGCGAGACCAACCCCGGCGCCGTCGGCGCCACCATCCTGGTGCTGCTCCTGCTGTGGCTGCTCACGCGGGGCAGCGGTCGCCGGGGCGGGAGCCAGGGCCGGGGCTGAGCCCCACTCGCCCTCTCCCGCATGGCGCCCACCCAGTCGGCATACAGGCTGATCGGCGTGCATCACCACCACGGCGCCCTCGTCGTGGCACCATGCTGGGCATGACCGCACTGCACACCGCTGCCCTGGCCGCCGCGCCGCTCTCGGCCTCGCGCGACGTCGCCGTCGCCGTCCTCCTGGTCCTGCTGCTGATCTGGCTGCTCGGCAAGTGAGCTGACCCCACCTCGGACACAGATCGGGGACCCTCGTGCCGGCATCCCCGGCACTCAGGTCCCCGATCTGTGTCCCTGTCTGTGTCCCTGTCGGTGTGGACGGGGCTCGACCGTCAGTCGGTGACGGCGCCCACGGCGAACTCGTCGGGGTCGGGCCCGGTCCGCATGCCGCGGTCGAGGTCGCCGATGCGCTCCATCTGGTCCTGCGTGAGCTCGATCCCGAGGGAGCCGAAGTTCTCCTCGATGCGCGACGGCGTCACCGACTTGGGGATGACGACCGACCCGAGCTGCAGGTGCCACCGCAGGATCACCTGGGCGGGCGTCGCCCCGACCTCGTCGGCGATCGCGCGGATCGTCTCGTCCGCCATGACCTGCTTGCCGGAGGCGAGCGGGCTCCAGTCCTCGGTGACGATCCCCGCCTCGGCGTCGTGGGCGCGCAGCGCGCGCTGCTGGAGGTAGGGGTGCAGCTCGATCTGGTTGACCGCCGGCGCCACGCCGGTCTCGTCGACGAGACGCTGCAGGTGCGGGACGTGGAAGTTGCAGACCCCGACGGAGCGCACGCGCCCGGAGTCGCGCAGCTCCAGCAGGGCCTTCCACGTCTCGACGTAGGCGTCGGCCGACGGTACGGGCCAGTGGATGAGGTAGAGGTCCAGGACGTCCAGGCCGAGCTTGTCCATCGAGGTGTCGAACGCCCGCAGCGTCCGGTCGCGGCCGTGCGCGTCGTTCCACAGCTTGGTGGTGACGAAGACCTCGTCGCGCGCCACGTCGGACTCGGCGAGCGCCTGACCGACGCCTTCCTCGTTGCCGTAGGCCGCGGCCGTGTCGAGGTGGCGGTAGCCGGTGGCCAGGGCGTGCTTGACCGCGTCCACGACCTGGTCCTCGGGCACCTGCCACACCCCGAAGCCGAGCTGCGGGATGGCGTGGCCGTCGTTGAGCATGATCTGGGGGGCTGTGCTCTGCGTCATACGGCCAGCCTATGACGTGAGCCCCACCCGGCCGGACGTCGCACGCCACCTGCCGTCTGACGCAGATCACACCCCCGTCGGCAAGCCCGCGGGGGTGGGCCGCAGTAGAGTCCGAGCCATGGCGTCCATCACCAAAGTCCTGATCGCTAACCGCGGCGAGATCGCCGTCCGCGTGGCCCGAGCCTGCAAGGACGCAGGCATCGGCTCCGTGGCCGTCTACGCCGAGCCCGACCGAGATGCGCTGCACGTCAAGGTCGCCGACGAGGCCTACGCCCTCGGTGGCTCCACGCCCGGCGAGTCCTACCTCGTGCAGGACAAGCTGCTCGAGATCGCCAAGGAGTCCGGCGCCGACGCCGTGCACCCGGGCTACGGATTCCTCTCGGAGAACGCCGACTTCGCCCAGGCCGTCATCGACGCCGGGCTGATCTGGATCGGCCCGCCGCCCGCCGCGATCGACGGCCTCGGCGACAAGGTCAAGGCCCGGCACATCGCGACCAAGGCCGACGCGCCGCTGGTGCCGGGCACCAAGGAGCCGGTCGGCGGCGCCGACGAGGTCGTGGCCTTCGCGCAGGAGCACGGTCTCCCCGTGGCCATCAAGGCCGCGTATGGCGGTGGCGGGCGCGGCCTCAAGGTCGCCCGCACCATGGAGGAGATCCCCGAGCTGTTCGACTCCGCGGTGCGCGAGGCGGTCACGGCGTTCGGGCGCGGCGAGTGCTTCGTGGAGCGCTTCCTGGACAAGCCGCGGCACGTCGAGACCCAGTGCCTGGCCGACCAGCACGGCAACGTCGTCGTGGTGTCGACGCGCGACTGCTCCCTGCAGCGCCGCAACCAGAAGCTCGTCGAGGAGGCCCCCGCGCCGTTCCTCAGCGACGAGCAGAACGCCGAGCTGGTCCGCGCCTCCAAGGCGATCCTCCAGGAGGCCGGTTACTACGGCGCCGGGACCTGCGAGTTCCTCGTGGGCCAGGACGGCGTCATCTCCTTCCTCGAGGTCAACACCCGCCTGCAGGTGGAGCACCCGGTGTCCGAGGAGGTCACCGGCATCGACCTGGTCCGCGAGATGTTCCGCATCGCCGAGGGCCAGGAGCTGGGCTACGACGACCCGCAGGTCCACGCCCACTCCATCGAGTTCCGCCTCAACGGCGAGGACGCGGGCCGCAACTTCCTGCCCGCGCCGGGCACCGTCGCCGTCTTCGAGCCGCCGGCCGGGCCGGGCGTCCGCCTGGACACCGGCATCGTCGAGGGCGACGTCATCGGCGGCAACTTCGACTCCATGCTGGCCAAGCTCATCGTCACGGGACGCACGCGGCAGCAGGCGGTGGAGCGGGCGCGGCGGGCCCTGGACGAGTTCGTCATCGACGGCATGCCGACCGTGCTTCCCTTCCACCGCAAGGTGGTTCGCGACGAGGCCTTCGCCCCCTCCGACCCGGACGCCGCGTTCACGGTGCACACCCGCTGGATCGAGACGGAGTTCGACAACGACATCGAGCCGTTCGGCGGCGCGGGGGCCGAGGCGCCCGAGGCCGAGGAGCGTCAGAAGGTCGTCGTCGAGGTCGGCGGCAAGCGCCTCGAGGTGTCCCTGCCCGGCACCCTGTCGCTCGGCGGCGGGGGTGGCGGGGGTGGCGCCAAGAAGAAGGCCCCGCGTCGCGCCTCCGGTGGTCGCGGTGGCGGCGCGGCCGCGTCCGGCGACTCCCTCACCGCGCCGATGCAGGGCACGATCGTCAAGATCGCGGTCGAGGAGGGCCAGGAGGTGCAGGCCGGCGAGCTCGTGCTGGTGCTCGAGGCCATGAAGATGGAGCAGCCCATCAACGCCCACAAGGCGGGCACGATCGCCGGCATCTCCGCCGCGGTCGGCGAGACCGTCTCCAACGGCGCCGTCCTCATGGAGATCAAGGACCCCGCCTGACCTACCGCGGGTAAAGGCATCGACCGGCCTTCGTTCGCCAGGTCGATGCCTTTACCCCCGGCGGGTTCGAGTCCGCGGGCGCGTCCGGCGGGATACGTCCCCGGGCCAGCTGTCGGCGGCGGAGCATGCGGCGGGCCCGTCGGCATACGAGCCCCGAGAGGTCGTATGCCGACAGGCCCGCTGTCTCGTGCGGTGGGGCTCAGCCCGCCAGCGCCGCCACGACGGCCTTGTTGAAGGCCGGGATGTCGTCGGGGTTGCGGGACGTGATGAGGTTGTCGCTGGTGACGACCTCCTCGTCGACCCACTCGCCACCGGCGTTGCGGATGTCGGTCTGCAGGCTCGGCCAGGACGTCAGGCGCTTGCCGCGGACGACGTCGGCCTCCACGAGGGTCCACGGGGCGTGGCAGATCGCGGCGACCGGCTTGCCCGACCCGACGAACTCCTTGATGAACGCGACGGCGTCCTCGTCCATGCGCAGCGCGTCGGGGTTGGCGACGCCGCCGGGGAGCACGAGGGCGGCGTAGTCACCGACCGACGCGTCGGCCACGACGACGTCGACGGCCTGCTTGGCGGCCTTGTCGAGGTGGTCGAACGTCTGGACCTCGCCCGGCTCGAGGCTGAGCAGGACCGGCTCGTGGCCCGCGTCCTTGACGGCCTGCCAGGGGTCGGTGAGCTCCACGCGCTCGATGCCCTCGCTGGCGACGAGGAATGCGACCTTGGACATGCTGCCTCCTTGGGGATCAGGAAAGGGGACGTGATGTGTCCCTTCGTGCTCACCTACCCGAGGCGGGGCGGCTGAAGACGTGGGGCCCGTCGGGAACCCTCCCGCGCCTAGACTCGCTGAGCATCACGACACCGCCGTCGGCGGTACGGACGAGGAGGCACCGTGAAGTTCAACGACATCGTCAGCAAGGCGGGCCAGGCGGCCAGCCAGGCTGCGGGCAAGGCCAAGCAGTACATCGACGAGAACCCGGACAAGGTGTCGGGGGGCCTGGACAAGGTCGGCCACGCCGTCGACAAGGGGACCAAGGGTCGGTTCAGCCGCCAGATCCAGCAGGGCCGTGACCTGGCCAAGGACAAGCTGGTGCACGGCAAGCCCGGGACTCCCCCGGTCGGTCAGCCCGGCACGGGCACGACCGGAGCGGGCACCACGGGCACGAGCGCGAGCAGCACGGCGGGTCAGCCGGCAGGTCAGCCCGCCGGCGAGACCGACCCCACGGTCCGCCCGACGACCGGCGAGACCTTCGACACGACCACGGTCCGTCCCGACGAGGGCACCACGGGCCGCGCGCCCGGCCAGATCGGCTGACGGAGCGCACCTACCCCCGGTAGAGGCATCAGCCTGGCGAACGACGGCCGGTCGATGCCTCTGCCGGGGGGTAGGTCTGTGCTCTGGCGTGCCAACCCGGGCGGATGTTCCTACCTCAGGTCGTCACATCGGCCTGGCGTGCCAACCCGGGGGGATGTGCCTACCTGAGGTAGGTCACTCGCTGGTGTGCAGGCGGCGTGCCGCCTCGGCCAGGGAGCCGCTCATCGAGGGGTACACCGTGATGGTCTGCGCCATCTGGTCGACGGTGAGGCGGTTCTCGACGGCCAGCGCCACGGGAAAGATCAGCTCCGACGCCTTGGGCGCCACGACCACGCCGCCCATGACCAGCCCGGACACCTTGCGGGCATAGAGCTTGATGAACCCGTCGGTGAAGCGGTCCATCTTGGCGCGCGCGTTGGTGGCCAGCGGCATCATCACCTCGCGCACGTCCAGGTGCTGCTCGGCGACCTGCTCCGCCGTCACGCCGACCGTGGCGATCTCGGGGTCGGTGAAGATCGTGGCCGACACGCCGGTGAGGTTGATCGGCTGCACGGCGTCGCCCAGCGCGTGCCACATCGCGGTGCGCCCCTGCATGGCGGCGACCGACGCGAGCGGCAGGGCCGAGGTGCAGTCGCCGGCGGCATAGATGCCGTTGACCGAGGTGCGGGAGACGCGGTCGACCTCGATGTGCCCGGAGTCGGCGAGCTGCACGCCGGCCGCCTCCAGCCCGAGGCCATCGGTGGCGGGCACCGACCCGACGGCCATGATGCAGTGCGAGCCCTCGACGGTGCGGCCGTCGGTGAGGGTGGCGACGACGCGGTCGCCGACCCGCTCGACGGACGCCGCGCGGGAGCGGTCGAGGACCGTCATGCCACGACGGCGGAAGACGTCCTCGATGACGCGCGCCGCGTCGGGGTCCTCCCCCGGCAGGACGCGGTCGCGCGACGAGATGAGCGTGACCTTGCTGTCCAGCGCGAGATAGGCGTGCGCGAGCTCGGCCCCCGTCACGCCGGAGCCCACCACGATCAGGTGCTCGGGGATGTCGGGCAGGTCCCAGATCTGCTTCCAGGTGAGGATGCGCTCGCCGTCGGGCACGGCCGTCGGCAGCACCCGCGGCGTGGCCCCGGTCGCCACCAGGATGACGTCGGCGTCGAGCTCCTGCTCCCCCGAGCCGTCTGCTGGCGTGGCGACGACGCGCCCCGGCGCCGCGATGCGGCCGACGCCGCGCAGGATCGTGATGCCCTCGCTGACCAGGCGGGCCTCGATGTCCTCGCTCTGCTTGCGGGCGAGGGCGAGGATGCGGGCGTTGACGGCCGGCAGGTCGGCGACGGTGACGTCGTCGCCCTCGAGGTCGGACTCCCGCTGGGTCCGCGGGTCCTGGTAGTGCACGCCCAGCGCCCGCGAGTCCTCCATGCGCGTCATGAAGCTCGCGGTCGAGATCAGCGCCTTGCTGGGCACGCAGTCCGACAGGACCGCCGCGCCGCCGAGCCCGTCGCGGTCGACGACGGTGACCGTCGCTCCGAGCTGGGCGGCGACGAGGGCGGCCTCGTAGCCACCGGGCCCTCCACCGAGGATGACGACTGACTGGTTGCGTTCGATCACGGGCTCCATCCAACCATCCCCGGTGGGCGGGGGCTCACCGGACGAGCGGACGCCGTATGCCGAACCGTGGGCCCGTCCACCCCACCCGTAGGCTGTCCGCCATGAGCGACACCCACGTGGACCTGAACGACCCCGACGTCGACCCCTTCGAGGTGGCGAGGGCAGCCGCGACCGTCATCGCCGAGCGCACCGGCGTCGAGCGGCACGACGTCGCGCTGGTGCTCGGCTCCGGGTGGGGCGGGGCGGCCGACCTGATCGGCGAGACCCGCACGGTCATCGACAACGCCGACGTGCCGGGCTTCTCGCGCGCCGCGGTCGTGGGCCACAGCGGCACGATCCGCTCGGTCTCGCTGGGCGACACGGACCGCCGGGCGCTGGTCTACGGCACCCGCACTCACTTCTACGAGGGCAAGGGCGTGCGCGCGGTCGTCCACGGCGTCCGCACCGCCGCCGCGGCCGGGTGCCGTCAGGTCGTCCTGACCAACGGCTGCGGTGGCCTGCGCCCCGAGTGGCCCGCCGGCACACCGGTACTCATCAGCGACCACCTCAACCTGACGGCCGCCTCGCCGCTGGAGGGTGCGACCTTCGTGGACCTCACCGACCTCTACAGCTCCCGCCTGCGCGGCATCGCGCGCGAGGTGGACGCGAGCCTCGACGAGGGCGTCTACGTGCAGTTCCGCGGGCCGCACTACGAGACGCCGGCCGAGGTCCGCATGGCCCGCACCCTCGGCGGCGACCTCGTCGGCATGTCCACCACCCTCGAGGCCATCGCCGCCCGCCACGCCGGCCTGGAGATCCTCGGCATCTCCCTCGTCACCAACCCCGCCGCCGGCACCAGCGACCAGGCCCTGTCGCACCAGGAGGTCATCGAGGCCGGTCAGGCCGCGGCCGCCCGGTGCGGTCGCCTGCTCGCCGACGTCGTCACCCGCATCGCCACCGAGGACTGAGCCGTATGACGAACCCGCCCCGCTCGACCAGCACCGACCCCGCCGACGGCGCTGCCACCAGCCGCTCGTCCACCGCAGGCTCCCCCGCTCCCGGCTCGTCCACCGCAGGCTCCCCCGCTCCCGGCTCGTCCACCGCAGGCTTTCCCACCGGCGAGCTCCTCGCGGCGGCCCGCGCCTGGCGCGACGACGACCCCGACACCGCCACCCGGGCCGAGCTCGACGCGCTGATCACCGCCGTCGAGGCCGGCGGGGACAGGGGCGAGGCCTCCCGTGCCGACCTCGCCGACCGGTTCGCCGGGATGCTGGAGTTCGGGACCGCCGGCCTGCGCGGAGCGCTCGGCGCAGGCCCGCGCCGCATGAACCGCGCCGTCGTCATCCGGGCGGCGGCGGGGCTCACGGCATACCTGCAGGCCGAGGGCGGGCGCCCCGACCCGGCCGTGGTGATCGGCTTCGACGCCCGGCACAACAGCGACGTCTTCGCGCGCGACACGGCGGCCGTCGTCGAGGCCGCGGGCGGCTCGGCCATGGTGCTGCCCCGGCCGCTGCCGACGCCGGTGCTGGCGTTCGCGATCCGGCACCTCGGCGCGGACGCCGGCGTCATGGTCACGGCCAGCCACAACCCGCCGCAGGACAACGGCTACAAGGTCTATCTCGGCGACGGCTCGCAGATCGTGCCGCCGGTCGACGCGCAGATCGCCGCGCACATCGCCGCGGTCCCGTCGGTCGCGTCCGTCCCGATGGCCGACGACGGCTGGGACACCCTCGGGGACGAGCTGCTGGACGCGTATGTCGAGCGCGCCGCCGCCGTCGTCGCGCCCGACGCTCCGCGCGAGGTCGCCGTCGTCCACACGGCCCTGCACGGGGTGGGGTCGGAGACGGTGCGGCTGGCCTTCGAGCGCGCGGGTTTCCCTGCGCCGCAGGTCGTCTCGAGCCAGGAGCAGCCGGACCCGGACTTCCCGACCGTGTCCTTCCCCAACCCCGAGGAGCCAGGCGCGATCGACGCGGCCCTCGCGCTCGCGACCGAGGTGCGCCCCGACGTGGTCGTCGCCAACGACCCCGACGCCGACCGCTGCGCCGCCGCCGTGGACGACCACGGCACCTGGCGGATGCTGCGCGGCGACGAGCTCGGGGCCCTGCTCGGGCACGCGATGATCGAGCGGCTCTCCGCCCGCCCGGACGGCGACCGCCGCGTCCTGGCCAGCTCCATCGTGTCCTCCCGCCTGCTCGGCGCCATGGCCCGCGCGGCCGGGCTCGAGCACCGCGAGACGCTCACCGGCTTCAAGTGGATCGCCCGCGTGCCGGGGCTGGCCTACGGCTACGAGGAGGCGCTCGGCTACTGCGTCGACCCCGACTCCGTGCAGGACAAGGACGGCGTCTCGGCCGCCCTGCTCGTGGTCGAGCTCGTCGCCCGGCTGAGGGCGCAGGGGCGCACCCTGCTCGACGTGCTCGACGACCTCGCGGTCGCCCACGGCGTGCACGCGACCGACGCGCTGTCGGTGCGCGTCAGCGACCTCGCCCTCATGCCCGCCCTCATGGAGCGTCTGCGCGGCAACCCGCCGCAGGCCGTCGCGGGGTCCCGCGTCGACCGGCTCGACGACCTGGCCGCCGGGTCCGCCGACCTGCCGCCGACCGACGGGCTGCGGTTCTCGCTCGCCGACGGCAGCCGGATCATCGTGCGCCCGTCCGGCACCGAGCCCAAGGTCAAGGTCTATCTCGAGGCGATCGAATCCGTCGACGGCGCAGGCGATCTCGCCCGCGCCCGCGCCACCGCGTCCGAGCGGCTGGCGGCCATCAAGGCCGACATGGCCGCCCTCACCGCGCTGTGAGCGAGCACCCCGCGCGCGTCATCGTCGCCTGCGGGCCCAGCGGCGCCGGCAAGTCCCGCCTCGCCGACCGGCTGCGGCACGAGCTGGGCTGGCCGACCCTGCGGCTCGACGACTTCTATCTCGACGGGGACGACCCGCGCCTGCCGATGGGCGACCTGGGCATCCCCGACTGGGACGACCCCGCCAGCTGGGACGCCGACGCGGCCCTGACGGCGCTCGAGACGCTGGTCCGGACCGGGGAGGTCGACGTGCCGGGCTATGACATCTCCCGGTCCCGCCGCGTCGAGGGCGTCCGCATCACCCTGCCCCCGGGCGCGTTCGTCGTGGCGGAGGGCATCTTCGCCGCCGAGCTCACGGCCGCGCTGCGCGAGCGCGGGCTGCTCGCCCAGGCGTGGTGCGTGCGCCGGACGCCGTGGGTGACCTTTGCCCTGCGCCTCGCCCGCGACCTCAAGGAGCGCCGCAAGCCGCCCGTCACCCTCGTGCGTCGCGGACTGGCGCTGCGCCGTGCCGAACCCGCCATCGTCGAGCACCAGGTCGCCCTCGGCGCCACGCCGATCACGCCTGGGGAAGCCTGGCGACGCGCCGCCGACCTGCGCTGATAGCGTGGCCGCGAGCACGGGTGGGGACGCTTCGAGGGGGCGACGATGAGCAACGACCGGTGGGCGGCGCCAGGCCGCGACGGCGAGGACCGGGCGGGCGGCAGCACGCCGCTGCCCCCTCCGCCGCCCTACGACCCCACGGGCGAGGCCCCTGCCCCGCCGGCCTACCAGCCCGGCTACGCGGCGCCTTCCGGCCACCCGCAGCAGCCCGGTCACGAGCAGCCCCAGGGCTATGGCCATGGCCAGCAGCCGGGCTACAACCAGCCCCCGGCCTACGGGCCGCCCCCGGCCTACGGGCAGGGTCCGGCATACGGGCAGGGTCCGGCATACGGCCAGGCACCGCCCCCGGGCGGCTATCCCTCGATGGCCATGGTCACCAACCCGGGCATCGTCCCCCTGCGGCCGTTGTTCCTCGGCGACATCCTCGGGGCCGGCTTCAAGATCCTGCGGTTCAACCCGCGCGCCACGATCGGGCTCTCGCTCGCGCTGCAGCTGATCGGGCTGCTGCTGGTCCTGCCCTTCGTCGGGTGGCTCCTCACGGGCGGCGTGCAGCGGCTCGGCGACCTCAGCGACCCCGACAACGGGAGCAGCCCCCTGCTCAACCTCGTCCAGGTGCCGTCGAGCCTCTTCGCCAGCGCCGCCACCCTCGTCCTGTGCGTGGTCGTGTCCCGCGCGGTGATCGGCGAACGCGCCACCATCGGTGAGGCCTGGCGCGAGCTACGCCCGCAGATCGGCCGCTTGCTGCTGTTCCTGCTGGTCACGGGCCTGATCTGGCTCGCGGGCCTCGGCCTCGTGGCCCTCGCCCTCTACGGGCTCGCGCAGCTCGACGGCGCCCTCGCGGTCCTCGGCGGGCTGGTGCTGGCGCCTGTCTTCGTCTTCGTCTACGTCCGGCTGGGTCTGGCGACGTCCGCCCTGATCCTCGAGCGCATCGGCGTGATCGAGTCCCTGCGGCGCAGCTGGGCCCTGAGCCGAGGCGCCTTCTGGCGGTTGTTCGGCATCCAGCTCGTCACCAACCTGGTCGTCGGGTTCGCCTCCGGGGCGCTGATGTTCCCCGTCACCATGATCGGCATGCTCGCGGTGTTCGCGACGTCCTCCGACAGCCCCGGCAGCCTGGCCTCGGGCTTCCTCGTCATGATGGTGATCGTCGGGCTGGCCCAGGTCCTCGTCGCCGCCGTGACGACGCCGATCACCTCGACGGTGAGCACGCTGCTCTACATCGACCAGCGCATCCGCCGCGAGGGCCTGGACGTCGAGCTGGCGCGGGCCGTCGAGCGGCGAGCCACCCAGGAGCGCTGACCGCTCCGTGACCGGCTCCCTCGGGCTGGCCCTGCCCGTCTCCTCGGTCCCGGTCGAGCCGGGCTCCGACGAGGCGCGCCGCCTGCTGGAGCAGGAGCTGACCCGGCCCGGGTACCCTCGCCCGTCCCTGCTCGACATCGTCCTGGCGTGGTTCGACGACCTCTTCTCGGGCGCCCCCGGCGCGCCGTCGGGCATCGGCGTGGCCGTGCTCGTGGCGGTGCTGCTCCTGCTGCTCGCCCTGCTCGCGTGGAAGCTGCGCGACCTCCGTTCCGTCGCCGAGGAGCGCCGCCGCCGCGCCGGTGGGCTCACCGACCCGGCCCGGTCGGCCGTCGACTACCTGGCCGAGGCGCGCGAGCACCTGGACCAGGCGGCCCACGACCGGGCCGTGGTGTCGGCCTTCCGGGCGCTGGTCGTCGGCCTCGACGACCGCGACGTCGTCCACGACGCCCCCGGGCGCACCGCCCAGGAGGTCAGCCGGGCCGCGGCCGAGGCCCTCCCGTCGTATGCCGACCGCGCCCACCGGTCCGCGGAGATCTTCGACGCCGCGTGCTACGGGCACCCCGACGGCCCCGTCCCGGGTGCGGACGAGGAGCAGCGCACCACCGCCGAGCAGGCCGAGAGCGTGCTGGCGCTGGCCTCCGAGCTGCGGGAGGCGCGATGAGCCTCGACGTGATCCTCGGCCCCCGCGAGCGGGACCGCCGCCCCACGAGCCGCCGCACCAAGACGGTGTGGGTCGCCGTGCTGGTGGCCCTGCTCGCCGTGGCCGTGTGGCGCAGCCTGCCGCAGGGCAGCGGCGTCCCGATGGACCCCGGCACCGTGGACGCCGGGGGCACCAAGGCGGTCGCGGAGGTCCTGCGGCGCGAGGGCGTCGAGGTGGACGTGGTGCGCACGCGCGAGGAGCTGGCGGCGGCCCGCGTCGACGAGGACACCACCGTCGTCGTGTCCGACACCGGCGCGCTCACGACCGAGGCGATGCTGGAGGTCGACGAGCGGCTCGACGGCGCCGGACGCCTCGTCCTGCTGGGTCTGCCCCGCAGCGCGCTGCACGACCTGGACCTGCCCGTCACGCTGACCCGAGCCGGCGAGAGCGATCCCGAGGGGGCCCGCTGCACCGACCGCGCGACGGCCGCCTCGCCCGAGATCTCCTCCCGCGGCGCCGGCTATGCGGTCATGACCCGGGAGCAGGTCGCCGAGGCGGCGCGCGAGGGGTCGGGGGGCTCAGACCTGCCGTTCGGCCCGGGCGAGGAGCCCTCCCAGGACCCGACGGCCGATGACCTCGGGTCGTCGTGGGACACCGACGGTGCCCGCGGCTGCTACCCCGTCGGCGAGGGGCACGCCCTGCTGACCCTCCCGGCCGCCGACGGCCGGCCCCGCACCGACCTGCTCGCCCCCGCGGGCATCGTCACCAACGGCACCATCACCCAGGACGACAACGCCGCCCTCGCGCTGCGCCTGCTCGGCAGCGAGCGACACCTCGTGTGGTACGCCCCGGCCTTCTCCGACATCAGCGAGGGCGACACGGTGCGCGGCCGACCCGGCATCGCCCCAGCGTGGTTCATGCCGCTGCTGCTCCTGCTCGGCGGCGCCGTCCTGCTCACCATGTGGTGGCGCGGACGTCGCCTCGGGCGGCTCGCCGTCGAGCCCCTCCCCGTCGTGGTGCGGGCCAGCGAGACGGCCGTCGCCCGCGGCCGGCTCTATCGCCGTGCCGCCGGCCGCGGCCACGCCGCCGAGGCCCTGCGCAGCGCCACGCGGCGGCGTCTCGCGATCCGGCTCGGGCTGCCCGCGAGCGCCGACGACGAGGCGGTCGTCGCGGCCGTGGCCCGGGCCACGGGTCGCGAGCGCGACGCCATACGAGCCCTGCTCGCCGGGCCCGACCCCACCACCGACGCCGACCTGGCCGCGACCGCGACCGACCTGGCCCAGCTCGAGGAAGAGGTACGCCACCCATGACCGACCACACCAGCGCCCGCGAGGCCCTGCAGGCCGTGCGCTCCGAGGTGGCCAAGGCCGTCGTCGGGCAGGACGCCGCCGTGACGGGGCTGCTCATCGGCCTGCTCAGCCGCGGTCACGTCCTGCTCGAGGGGGTCCCCGGCGTCGCCAAGACGCTGCTCGTGCGCACCCTCGCCACGGCCCTGTCGATCGACACGCGGCGCGTGCAGTTCACGCCCGACCTGATGCCGGGCGACGTGACCGGGTCGATGATCTTCGACGCCCGCACGACGGAGTTCGAGTTCCGGCCGGGTCCGGTCTTCACCAACCTGCTGCTCGCCGACGAGATCAACCGCACCCCGCCCAAGACGCAGGCCGCGCTGCTCGAGGCGATGGAGGAGCGGCAGGTCACCGTGGACGGGACGTCCCGGCCGCTGCCCGAGCCCTTCCTCGTCGCCGCGACCCAGAACCCCGTCGAGTACGAAGGCACCTATCCCCTCCCCGAGGCGCAGCTCGACCGCTTCCTGCTCAAGGTGGTGCTCCCCGTGCCGCCGCGCGAGCAGGAGATCGAGGTCATCTCGCGGCACGCCCGCGGCTTCGACCCGCGTGACCTCGCCTCCGCGGGGGTGCGGCCGGTCGCGTCGGGCGCGGACCTGCTCGCCGGGGCGGCGGCCGTGCGGACCGTCGGCGTCGCCCCCGAGGTCGTCGCCTACGTCGTGGACGTATGCCGTGCCACCCGCACCGCGCCGTCCCTGTCGCTCGGCGCCTCACCCCGTGGGGCGACGGCGCTGCTCGCCACCTCGCGGGCGTGGGCGTGGCTCAACGGTCGCGACTACGTGACCCCGGACGACGTCAAGACCCTCACGCACGCCACGCTCGCCCACCGGCTGTCGCTGCGGCCCGAGGCCGAGCTCGAGGGCGTGTCGGTCGGCGCGGTGCTGCAGACCGCGCTGGACGCCGTGCCGGTGCCGCGATGACCGCTGTGACGGCCGTGCCCGCCGTCACCGTAGGAACCGCAGCGGGCGCAGGAACCGCAGCGGGCGCAGCGCCCGCGCCGACGATCCTGCGCCCGGGGTGGCTGCCCTCGCCCCGGTCAGGCTCGACGCGGCGATGACGCTGACCGGCCGCGCCGTGGTGCTCGCCCTGCTGGGCGTGGTGCCGGTGCTGCTGCGCCCCGAGCCCCTCACCGCCACGCTGTGGCTGGTGCTCGTCGTGGTGGTCGCCGGGGTCGACGCGCTGCTGGCCGTCTCGCCGCGCCACCTGTCGATCACCCGCGACCGCGTCGGGACCATCCGCGCCGAGACCACCACCACGACCCGGCTGCACGTGCACAACGCGTCCCGCCGGACCGCCCGCGGCGTGCTGCGCGACGCCTGGCAGCCGTCGGCCGGGACCAGCGGCGAGCGGCACCGGATCGCGGTGGCGCCCGGTGCCTCGGTCGAGGTCGAGACCGCGCTGACGCCCGTGCGGCGCGGGGACCGGCATACGGACCTCGTCACCGTGCGCACCCTCGGACCGCTGGGGATCGCCGGTCGCCAGGCGTCCGTCGACGTGCCGGGGACGGTGCGCGTGCTGCCGCCCTTCCACTCGCGGCGGCACCTGCCGAGCCGGCTCGCCCGCCTGCGGCAGATCGACGGCCGCTCGGCCGTGCGGGTGCGCGGGCAGGGCACGGAGTTCGACTCCCTGCGCGAGTACGTCGAGGGCGACGACGTCCGCTCGATCGACTGGCGCGCGTCGGCGCGGCGCAGCGAGCTGGTCGTGCGGACCTGGCGGCCCGAGCGCGACCGGCGGATCACCCTCGTCGTCGACACCTCGCGGCTGTCGGCGGGGCGGGTCGACGACACGACCCGCCTGGACGCCGCCATCGAGGCGTCGCTGCTCCTCACGGCCCTGGCCGCGCACGCCGGCGACCACGTCGACCTCGTCGCGGGCGACCGCGTCGTGCGCGCCCAGCTCGCCGGGGTGGCCCGCACCGACCTGCTCGCCGCGGTCTCCGACGCGCTCGCGACCGTGCAGCCCGCCATCGTCGAGGCCGACTGGCAGGCGCTGGCCTCCGCGGTGGCCCGGCAGGCCCGCCGTCCCTCGCTGCTCGTGCTCCTGACCCCGCTCGAGCCGGCCGCCGTCGCCGAGTCGCTCCTGCCCGTGCTGCCGCTCCTCACCCGCCGCCAGCGCGTGTGCATCGCCTCCTGCGCCGACCCCGACCTGGACCGGATGGCGAGCGCCCGCCGCACCGCCGAGGAGGCCTACGGCGCGGCGGCGGCGGAGCGGACGCGGACGCAGCGCACGCAGACCGCCGACGCGCTGGCCGGGCTCGGCGTGACCGTGGTGGACGCGCCGCCGCAGGACCTCGCGCCGGCCCTCGCCGACCACTACCTCATGCTCAAGTCCCGCGGCCTCCTCTGACCCGCCGCCGGCCGAGGCATCGACCGGCCTTCGTCCCCCAGGCTGATGATCCCGCCCCTGGTAGGTCCATCGACCGGCCTCCGTCCCCCAGGCTGATGCACGTACCCGAGGTAGTCACATCCGCCCGACCTGGCACGCCAGGCGGATGTGTCCAGCTCAGGCGGATCCTGGATCGGGCGTCTACCTGCCGCCGCGCGCCTCGACGAATGGGCAGGAATCGCAGCTTCCAGCGACCGGGAGCCGCCATACGCGCCCACTCCCCGCCCCGCGTCGCGCCATTGGTCACCAGTGACGTTTTGGAACGTTCAAGAGGGCCGCTCAGACGTCGTTGGTGACCAATGGCGCCGGGTGAAGGCGCCGGGTGAAGGCGCCGGGTGAAGGCGCCGGGTGAAGGCGCCGGGTGAGGGCAGCGGGTGAAGGCGCCGGGTGAAGGCGCCGGGTGAGGGCAGCGGGTGAGGGCAGCGGGCGGGGGCGGGCGAGTCGAGGTCAGAGGGACGCGACGGCCTCGTCCTCGCGGTCGGCGGCGTCCACGTCACCGGTCACCCCCCGCAAGGCCGCCCGCCGCCCCACCACGAACACGTAGACGAAGAACGCGACCTCGGCCAGCACGCCGATCGCGATCCGCGCCCAGGTCGGCAGGCCCGAGGGCGTCACGAAGGCCTCGAGGATCCCCGACACGAGGAGCACCACCACCAGCCCCATCGCCACCCCGACCGTGGTGCGGCCGGCGGCGGCGAGCGACGCCATACGACTGCGGGGCCCCGGCTCGACCCACGACCAGAACAGCCGCAGCCCCACCCCCGCCGCCACGAACACCGCGGTCAGCTCGAGCAGCCCGTGCGGCAGGATCAGGCCGAAGAACAGCGCGCCCCGCCCGTGCCGCACCATCAGCGCGGCGATGACCCCGAGGTTGATCACGTTGGCCAGCAGGACGTAGACGACCGGAGCACCCAGCACCCCCATGGCGATGCACTGCGCGGCGACCCAGGCGTTGTTGGTCCACACGCGCGCGGCGAAGCTGGTGGCCGCGTGCTCGGAGTAGTAGCTCTCGAAGTCGGTGTTGACGTACTGCGCGACCTCGGAGGGGCTCATCAGGGAGTTCTCGACGGTGGGGTTGTGATAGAACCACCAGCCCGCCGCGAACGCCACGACCAGGCTGAGCACCGTCGTCGTCAGCCACCACCAGCGCAGGTGGTAGAGCGTGGCCGCGAAGGTCTCGGTGAAGAACCGGGCGATGTCCCGCACCGACCCGGTCCGCGTCCCCGAGGCACGTCGCCGCGCCCGCGCCAGGACGCCCGAGAGCCATTGCACAACAGCGGGATCCGGCGCACTGGTGCGCACGACGGCGAGGTGCGTGCCGACCCGTTGATAGAGGTCGAGCAGGCGGTCGGCCTCCTCCGCGGAGAGCCGCGACCGACGCGTCAGAGCGTCGAGCTCGTCCCACTCCCCCCGGTGGGCCGCGACGTAGGCGTCCAGGTCCACGCCCCCACCCTAGCCCGCGCCCCTCGCGGACCGGGCCGGCCCAGCCCGCTAGGCTGCCAGACATGCAGCCGCCCAGGTCAGCACGCCCCACGATCGGTGTGGGCGAGGACGATCTCGTCACCGGAGACGCGGTGGCGCTGCGCGTGCCCGCCGCCGGGCCGGGGTTGCGCGTCGCGTCCGGCGCGATCGACGTGGTCTGCGGGGCCCTGCTGCTCTTCGGCCTGTCCCTGGCCTTCGGTGGCGTGCTGGGCGACCTCGACGAGGCGGCCGGCGCGGCGCTGGTCCTCACCACGGTCGTGACGACGTTGGTGATCCTGCCCGCGGTCATCGAGACGCTGACCCGCGGACGGTCGGTGGGCAAGCTCGCCACCGGCACCTGCATCGTGCGCGACGACGGCGGCCCGGTGGCCTTCCGCCAGTGCCTGACGCGCTCGCTCATCGGCTTCCTGGAGATCTGGAGCACGAGCGGCGCCGTGGCCTTCTGCGCGGTGGTGCTCACCGCGCGCGGCAAGCGGCTCGGTGACCTCGCGGCAGGCACGTATGCCGTCCGGGACCGCCTCCGGCTGCAGCTGCCACCGCCCGTGCCGCCCGCCCCCGAGCTGTCCGCGTGGGCCGCGAGCGCCGACATCGCGCCGCTGCCGGACGCGTTGTCGCTGGCCACCCGCCAGTTCCTGCACCGCCGCGAGGGCCTCGATCCCGTGGCCCGGGCCCGCATCGCCCAGGAGCTCGCCGCGACCGTCGCGCAGCACGTCATGCCGCCGCCCCCGGCCGGCACCCACCCCGAGGCCCTGCTGCAGACCGTCGTCGCCGAGCGCGGTCACCGCGACGCGCAGCGGCTGGCCCGCGACGCCGCCACCCGGCACCGCGTCCTGCCCCACGTCTGAGCGGCTGGCCCAGACCTCCGCCGGCGCGATCGCCGCAGCTGCGACAGGCGGCAGCCGTGATCAGGTCAGCTCGGCATACCCCGGCTTGATGACCTCGTCGATCAGGGCGAGCCGCTGGTCGAAGGCGATGAACGCGGATTTCATCGCGTTGATCGTCACCCAGCGCAGGTCCGTCATCGTCCAGCCGGCGTCGCGCACGAGCAGGGTCATCTCCTTGCCCATGCTCGTGTCGCTCATCAGGCGGTTGTCGGTGTTGACGGTCACGCGGAAGCGCAGGTCCTTGAGCAGCGTGATCGGGTGCAGCGCGATGCTCGCGGAGGCGCCGGTCTGGACGTTGCTGCTCGGGCACATCTCGAGGGGGACGCGCTTGTCGCGGACGTAGGCCGCCAGCAGCCCCAGCCGCACGTCCCGCACGTCGGGCAGCTGGTCGTGCTCGGCCGCCCACTGCGGATAGGCGATGCCGTCCACCGTGAGGTCGTCGACGATGCGCACGCCGTGGCCGAGCCGGTCGGCGCCGCACCAGGTCAGCGCCTCCTGGATCGACGGCAGCCCGAAGGCCTCCCCCGCGTGGACCGTGAAGTGGGCGTTCTCGCGGGCGAGGTACTGGAACGCGTCGAGGTGCCGGGTGGGCGGGTAGCCCGCCTCGGCCCCCGCGATGTCGAAGCCGCTGACCTCCTGCTGCCGGTAGCGGACGGCCAGCTCGGCGATCTCGCGGCTCATCGCGGCGTGACGCATGGCGGTGAGCAGCGCGGTGACGCGGATCTGCCGCCCCTCCTCACGAGCCAGCACCTCGCCCTCGCGGAATCCCTCGTTGACGGCCTCGACGACCTCCTCGAGGGTGAGGTCCCGCTCGAGGTGCAGCTCTGGCGCATAACGGATCTCGGCGTAGGCGACGCCGTCGCGCGCCAGGTCCAGGACCTCCTCGCGGGCGACCCGCCGCAGCGCGTCCGGCGTCTGCATCACCCCGACGGTGTGCGCAAAGGTCTCGAGGTAGCGCACCAGGGAGCCGGAGTCCGCGCTCTCGCGGAACCAGCGCCCGAGGTCGGTCGCGTCGTCGGCGGGCAGGGCGTCATACCCCGTCTCGCGGGCGAGCTCGAGGACGGTGGCGGGCCGCAGCCCGCCGTCGAGGTGCTCGTGCAGGAGCACCTTGGGTGCTCGGGCGACCTGCGGGTCGACGTCGTATGCCGGGGAGCTGCTGTCTCGACTGGTCACCCTCACGACCCTACCGGGGGTAGAGGCATCGACCGGCCCTCGTTCGCCAGGCCGATGCCTTCGCCGGGGGCAGAGGCATCGACCAGCCCTCGTTCGCCAGGCTGATGCCTCGGCCCGCGGCGGGTCCTGGGCCAGCTCGCCCGGCAGCGAGGATCCCGGACCCGGGACGCCAGCGCGTCAGTCCTCGTCGCGGTGGACGCCCTCCGGGGTGAACGCCGGGGTGCAGATCGCGAGGTATGTCGCACCCTCCGGCCCCACCCGATAGCGGATCCGCTCGCCGGCGCGGGTCACGATGCTCTGACCTGCGAGGACGCTGGTGGGGCCACCGTCGTGGTCCACGACGACCTCACCGCCCAGCACCACCGTGACCTCGTCGAAGTCCGGCGTCTGGTAGGGCTCGGTCCAGCCGGCGGGCGCCTCCATGCGGGCGACGGACACACCGCGGTCGCCCGTCGAGGCGGCTCCGACGTGCTCGTCGATGATCTTGCCGCCGGGGACGGGGATGCGGACGGGGTCCGTGATGAGCTCGGGCATGCCAGGAGCCTACCCATCCGCGGCACACGAGCCCGTGTCTCTATGTCTCTATCCAAAGGACACCCGCGATGTCCTTTGGATAGAGACATAAGGACACACCCTTGTGGGCGAGTGCACGAGCAGATGTGAGCGCTTCGTCTCGTGCGCGAGGTCAACTCGATCCCCGCTGGCGTGGGGCCGACAGCTTGAGGAGGACCAGCATGCGCGAACGGGAGGGCTCATCCCCGCTGGCGCGATGCCCGCCCCCCCTCTCGCCGACCCCTACCCCGACCTGCTCGCCCGTTGAGCCCGAGGCGGCCTGCCCGAGAGCGTCAGCGCTTGGACTTGCGGGCGTTCATCACCAGGACGACCACGCCCGTCAGCACGAAGACCAGGGCGGGCAGGCCGATCCGGACCGGCTGCCACACGCTCATGATCGCCAGGGGCACCAGGACGATCAGGCAGATCAGCACCGCCAGCACCTTGCCGGTCGTCTGGTTGCTCATGAGGTCTCCTTGTCGTGGTGGAGGGTGCGCCAACGGTCCGCGGTGATGGCGAACCGCCGGTAATGGGAGGGGATCCCGCGGTAGACATGATCCTCTCCCGTGCCCGTCTCGTTCATCCCGAGGCCCTGGAGGATCCGCACGGAGGCAGGGTTGGCGCCGACCGCCTCCGCCCACACCTCGGCGAGCCCCAGCGCGAGGAAAGCATGCTCCAGTCCGGCCCGCGCGACCGCCGCGCCGAGGCCTCTCCCCCACCGCTCTCGACCGCCGACGAGGTAGCCGAGCTCGCGCCGATGCTCGTCGGTCCCGTGGAGGTCGACATAGCCGACCAGACCGCCGTCGAGCTCGGCGCCGAGACGGAGCAGACCGGGCCCGAACCCATCGGACAGCCTTGAGCGCCAACGCGTCTCGTGCTGGTCGACCGTGAGGCCGCGACTCCACCCGGCAGCCTCGCAGAACTCGTCGTCCGCAGCCCAGGAAGCAAGGACCGGGGCGTCGGCCACGGACAGCTGCCGCAGCGAGACGACGTGACGACGACCCACGGGCGGCATACGGCGGGTCAGGAGAGGACCGAGCCGAGGCGCCGCAGCCCCTCGGCGATGACGTCGGGACCGGTGCCGACGTTGATGCGGATGTGGTCGCCCCACGCGGTTCCGAACTCGCTGCCGATCCCGACGGCCAGGCGGGCCTCCGCCAGCAACCGCGCGGCCGGATGATCGCCCAGGTCGAGGCCGCTCGCGTCGATCCAGGACAGGAAGGTCGCCTGCGCCGGCACCGCGACCCGCGCCCCGGCGGGGAGCCCGTCCCGCACCTGCTGGTGGTGGGCTGCGAGGTCGGTCACCAGCGCGTCGAGCCACGGATCGCCGTCGCGATAGGCCGCCTCGGACGCGAGATAGCCGAACTGCCCAGCATGCCAGGGCGTCTCGTAGGGCAGCCCCCGAGACAGCCGGTCCCGCATGACGTCTGACCCCGAGACGATCAGGGCGGCCTTGAGCCCGGCGAGGTTCCACGCCTTGGAGGCCGCGTGCACCGCGATCCCCTGCTGCCGGGCCGCGTCGGAGACGGTGAGGTATGGCGTGAACGTGTGCCCGGGCAGGGTCAGCGGCGCATGGATCTCGTCGCTCAGCACGACGGCCTCGTAGCCGGACACGAGATCCGCCAGGGCCGTGAGGGACTCGCGCGAGTGGACCCATCCGACGGGGTTGTGCGGGTTGCACAGGAGCACGGCCTTGGCGCCGGCCCGCAGCTCGCGCTCGATGCCGTCGAGGTCCAGCGCGTAGCCCGAGTCCGACTGCAGCAGAGGGACTTCCACCGTGCGCATGCCCGTCTCGCCACCCCAGCGGAAGAACGGCGGATAGACCGGCGGCATGATGATGAAGGTGTCCCCAGGAGCCAGCAGCGCCGAGATCGCCGCCATCATCCCCACGGACACGTCGCCGCACAGCGTCACCTGGTCCGGGTCGACGTCCCAGCCCCACCGGCGCCCCGCGAAGCCGGCGAACGCCTCGTGCAGCCCTCGCCCGAAGCTCGGGTAGCCCGTGTCGCCCAGCGCCACAGCGCGATTCAGCGCCTCGGCGACGGGCGGTGCCAGCCGGCAGTCCATCTCGGCGACCGGCATCGGCAGCACGTCGGGGTCGTAGAGCGTCCACTTCGCGCTGCGTCGCGCGCGCAGGTGCGGCAGGTCGAGCCACTCCACGTGTGCCGCAACGCCGCTCATGCGATCCGCTCCATCACGACGTCGGGGCGCTCGGGCCGGTCCTCGCCGATCGTCCACGCACCCTCGAGGGAGGCGACGGCCCGGTCGAACCGCTCGGGCGTGTCCGTGTGCAGGGTCAGCAGCGGCTGCCCGGTCGTGACGGAATCGCCTGGCTTGGCGTGCATCTCGACGCCCGCACCCGCCTGGACGGGGTCCTCCTTGCGCGCCCGTCCGGCGCCCAGGCGCCACGCGGCGACCCCCACCGCATAGGCGTCGAGCGACTGCAGCACCCCGCTCGCGGGGGCGGTGATCACGTGCTGCTCCTTGCTCGTGGGCAGCTCGGCGTCGGGGTCGCCACCCTGGGCGGCGACCATGCGGCGCCATACGTCCATCGCGCGGCCATCGGCCAGCGCGTCCGCGGGGTCCACATCCGAAACCCCCGCGGCAGAGAGCATCTCGCGCGCCAGCGCGACCGTCAGCTCGACGACGTCCGCGGGCCCGCCACCGGCGAGGACCTCGACCGACTCGCGGACCTCGAGCGCGTTGCCCGCCGTCAGCCCCAGCGGGGTGGTCATGTCGGTGAGCAGCGCGACCGTGGTGACGCCGGCGTCCGTCCCGAGATCGACCATGGTGCGGGCGAGCTCGCGGGCGTCGTCCACGGTCTTCATGAACGCGCCGGACCCGACCTTGACGTCCAGCACGAGCGCGCCGGTGCCCTCGGCGATCTTCTTGGACATGATCGAGCTCGCGATCAGCGGGATGGCCTCCACGGTGCCGGTCACGTCACGCAGGGCATAGAGCTTCTTGTCGGCGGGGGCCAGGCCGGAACCCGCCGCGCAGATCACGGCGCCGACGTCCTCGAGCTGACGCATCATCGCGTCGTTGGCGAGGCCCGCCTGCCAGCCGGGGATGGACTCGAGCTTGTCGAGCGTGCCTCCCGTGTGGCCGAGCCCGCGCCCGGACAGCTGCGGCACCGCGACGCCGCAGGCCGCGACGAGGGGCGCGAGCGGCAGGGTGATCTTGTCGCCCACGCCGCCGGTCGAGTGCTTGTCCGCGGTCGGGCGCGACAGCGAGGAGAAGTCCAGCCGCTCGCCGCTCGCGATCATCGCCGCGGTCCACCGCGAGATCTCCTCGCGGCTCATCCCGTTGAGCAGGATCGCCATGGCCAGGGCCGACATCTGCTCGTCCGCGACCGCGCCGCGCGTGTAGGCGTCGATCACCCAGTCGATCTGGCTGTCGCTCAGCGGCTGGTGGTCGCGCTTGGCGCGGATGACGTCGACGGCATCGTGCTGCTCACTCATGCCCAGACCCTACCGGGGGCGCGGACGCAGGACGGCATAGGCCACCACCCCCGCCAGGAGCCCCCAGAACGCCGACACGATGCCGAGCGCCTGCACCCCGGACGCCGTGACGGCGAAGGTGATCAGCGCCGCCTCGGTGACGCTGCGGTGGTGGTCACCCTCGTGCATGGTGTCGTAGATCGAGGCCTGCAACGGCGACAGCAGCGCCACCCCCGCGAGGGCCGTGAGCATGTCCGCCGGTATGGCGGAGAACAGCGACACGATCGTGTCCGCCGCGAACCCGCCGAGCACGTAGAAGAATCCGCACGCCATGCCCGCCACGTAGCGGCGGTCGTGGTCGGGGTGGGACTCCTCGGAGGTGGCGATGGCGGCGGTGACGGCGGCCATGTTGAGCGCGTGCGACCCGAACGGCGCCGCCAGCACCGACGCCACCCCGCTCGCGCCGAGCAGGAGGCGGTCGTCGGCGTCATACCCGCTGTTGTGCATGACGATCAGGCCGGGGGCGTTCTGCCCGACCGCGGTCACGATGAGCAGCGGCAGGGCGATGCCGAGGATCGCGTCCCAGGACCACGTCGGCGTCGTCCACGTGGGCGTCGTCAGCGTGAGCCGCACCGCCATGGCCTGCGCCTGCCCCGTCACCACCGCGAGCACGCCGCCGGTCGCGAGCGCCAGGAACACCGCGTAGCGCGGCTGCCACCGCCTCCCCACGAGGTAGCCGAGCACGAGCCCGCCCGCCACGACGGGCTGTCCGACGACCGCGGCCGCCACCTTGAGGGCGAACGGGAACAGCACGCCCGCCAGCACCGCCGCCGTGATCGGTCGCGGCACCGCCTGCAGGAGGCGCCCCACCAGGCCGGTCGCCCCCAGCAGCACGGACACGACGCCGCACACGACATAGGCCCCGATCGCGTCCGAGAACCGGTAGTCGCCGAGCGACGTGATCAGCAGCGCCGCACCCGGGATCGACCAGGCGACCATGACCGGCTGCTTCGTCCACCAAGACGTGACGAGGCAGACGAGCCCCGAGCCCACCGAGATCGCCCACACCCACGAGGCGGTGAGCTGCGGTGACAGCCCGCCCGCCCGCGCCGCCTCGAGCAGCAGGGTGTGGCGGGCGGCATACGAGATCGCCACGGCGACGAACCCGGCGAGGACGGCGGACAGGCTGGCGTCGCGGCGCAGGTCAGGACGGGTGCGGGTTGCGGTGGTCACGCGGACCTCTCGGAGCGGGGCACCGGGAGCGCCCGGCGATGGCCGCGACCACGCTAGCCGGGGCGGCACCAGGTCACCCCGGGGAGGAGCCTAGGACTGGCCCGGAGGTATGGCGCCCCCGGCCGCCCGATGAGGCGCCCTCATCGCCTGGCTCACTTGACGCATCGTTAAGCGCTCGCCATGATGGATACATGTCAACGAGCAGCAGCCCGGGCGGTCGGTTCAGCAACGCCGCCGCCGAGTCCAGGAGCCGGGTCCCCCAGCGCGTGTCCAGCACCGAGGGCTGGTATGTCGTCAGCGTGGCCGCCGTCTTCGGCGCCTGCCACGCGCTCCTCTACCAGACGCACGCGATGGAGTGGGGAGGGATCATCCGCTTCGCCGCCCTCTTCGTGACGGCCGCGGGGACGACCTGGCTGCTGCGGCAGACCCACGCCCACCGCCAGGTGCATCCCCGCGGGCACCGGGCGGCCATGGTGGCCGGGATCGCCTGGATGCTCGCGCTGGTCCTCGTGGCCGGGTGGTTCTGGATCGTCCCGGCGAAGGGGCACGGCGTCGGATGGGCGTGGACCTCGCTCGTCGCCCTGGTCGGCGCGCTCCCCCTCGCCCTCGTCGGCGCCCGACTCGTCCGGGCCGCCCGGTGACCCTCGCCGCTGCACGGCAGTCCTTGGACGACGTCGTCCACTCGCCGGTCCGCCTCACGCTCATGTGCGCGCTGGCCAGCGTCGACTCGGCCGACTACCAGACGCTCAAGGACGCCCTCGACGTGAGCTATGCGCTGCTGTCGAAGCACGCGGCGATCCTCGAGGACGCCGGATATCTCGTGTCGGAGAAGACCTTTCGGGGCAAGACGCCCCAGACGCACTTCCGGCTCACGCGCGCGGGTCGCGCGGCGCTGGCGGCCCACCTCGAGGCCCTCGACGAGATCGTGCGCGGGCTCGCGTCAGCCTGAGCGCGTGGACCCGGACGTCGCCAGACCCGCCGGGGGCAAAGGCATCAGCCTGGCGAACGACGGCCGGTCGATGCCT
>NZ_DCYC01000020.1:2993-3292 GCF_002330965.1 Arsenicicoccus sp. UBA2120 | reverse complement strand
ACGACGGCCGGTCGATGCCTCCGCCGGGGGCAGGTCTGCGCGGTAGCGCGCGAAGGACGGCACCAGCGCCGACGCCGCCAGCACCAGGACGACCACGAGCACGCCGCCGGCCAGCGTCGCCCACGCCGCCCCCACGAGGCCCGCCGCATAGCCGTGCGCCACGTCCGCGATGCGGGGCCCACCGGCCACCACCACGATGAAGATCCCCTGCAGCCGGCCACGCACCTCCGGCGACGCCGCCGACTGCAGCATCGACTGCCGGAACGCCGCCGACACCATGTCCGCCGCCCCCGCCATGG
>NZ_DCYC01000020.1:0-2936 GCF_002330965.1 Arsenicicoccus sp. UBA2120 | reverse complement strand
GTCCGCCGCCCCCGCCATGGCCAGGGCGACCGCCGCCAGCCAGATCCACGGATGCAGCCGCCCGTCGGCCGGCAGCACCGCCGCACCCGCCAGCGCGACCGCCACGCCCCACGCCACGATGCACAGCACCACCGCGCGGCCGTGCAGCTGCACGCGCGACACCCACCCGGAGAACACCCCGCCGAGCACCGCGCCGACCGGGATCGCGGCGAAGAGCACCGCGAAGGCCGGCCCTCCCCCGGCCTCGCCACCCAGGTTGACGTGCGCGATCTCGGGGAACAGCGCCCGCGGCATCCCGAAGACCATGGCGATCAGGTCCACCACGAAGCTCATCATCAGGACGGGATGCCCTCCGAGATAACGGATCCCGTCGATCACCGAGCGCAGCCCGGGCGCGGATGAGGGCGCCCCGTCGTGACGCTCCGCGGGCAGCGGGGGCAGGCGGCGGACGGCATACAGCGTGGCGAGCAGGCAGATCGCATCGGTGAGATAGAGCCACGAGAAGCCGACGAGCGGGATCAGCGCCCCCGCCACCAGCGGCCCGGCGATCGCGCCGGCCATGAACAGCGTCATGTTGAGCGCGTTGGCCGCGGGCAGCAGGTTCATCGGCAGGATCGACGGCAGCACCGCGGTCCGCGTCGGCTGGTTGACCGCGAAGAAGGCCTGCTGCACGGCGAACAGGCCGAGCAGCAGCCAGACGTTCGTCGACCCGAGCGCCGCCTGCAGCCAGAAGCCGAGCGTCGAGACGATCAGCCCGACGGTCGTGAAGGTCAGCAGCCTGCGCTTGTCGACGTGGTCCGCGAGCGCCCCGCCCCACAGCCCGAACACCACGAGCGGGACGAGCCCGAAGATCCCCGTGAGCCCGACGTAGGCCGAGGAACCGGTGTCGGCATAGATCTGCGCCGGGACGCTCACGATGGTCAGCTGGGCGCCGATGACGGTGATGATGTTGGCGGTCCACAGCCGCCGGAAGTCGCCGTGCTGCAGGGGCCGGGTGTCGGCGACGACGGAGCGCAGGTTCACCGGGACAGCCTAGGTCCTCGCCCCGCCTCTCCCCAGCGTCGCCACCGTCGCCACCGTCGCCACCGTCGCCACCGTCGCCGGGCAGGAGCAGGATGGGCCGTATGACGACCGCCCGCCGCCCCGACGACCACTACCTCGCGCGGCTGCCGGACGGGACGGTCAAGCAGGTCAACCCGTTCACCGGCACGCAGGTGTGGACGGTGCCGGGGCGCGGCAACCGGCCGCTCGGCGCACCCGCCCTGGCCGCCGCTCCCGTGGGCGAGGACGAGCGGGACCGGTTGTGCGCGTTCTGCCCGGAGCGCTACGCCGAGACGCCGCCGGAGAAGTCGCGGCTCGTGAGAACCCGCGCCGGCCAAGCAGATCCGGGGTGGGCGACGCTGACCGGCCTGTCCCGCACCGAGCTCCACGACACGATCGCCGAGTTCCGCCGGGTGCCGAACCTGTTCGAGATCCTCAGCTACGACTACTGGCGGCTCAACCACGGCGTCGCGCTGCCCGCTGCGGCACGCGCACGACGCGACGCCTACCTCGCCGACCCGGCCGGGCGCGCCCACGTGCTCGCCGTCGCCCGCGCCAAGGCGCTCGCCGGCGGGACCGCGGCCAAGGCGTGGGAGCTGCTCGACGAGGCGCAGCGGCTCGCCGGGACCGAGGCGTTCTTCGGTGGCGGGCACGACGTGATCGTCGCGCGCCGTCACCTGGTCGACGGCGCCACCGACACCAGCGCCCTCGCCTCGTCGGGCACGCTCACCCCCGAGGAGCACCGCGCCTACGTGGGATTCACCATCGACGCCATGGCCGACCTCTACGCGAGCAACCCGCACGTGCGCTACGTCGCGGCGTTCCAGAACTGGCTGAAGCCCGCCGGCGCGTCCTTCGACCACCTGCACAAGCAGCTCGTCGCCATCGACGAGCTCGGCACCCAGGCCGAGCAGGAGCAGGAACGGCTGCGCCGCCACCCCACGCTGTATGCCGACGCGGGACCCGCCCTCGCCGAGCGCGCCGGGCTCGTGGTCGCCCGCACGGAGCACGCCGTCGCCTACGCCGGGTTCGGGCACCGCTACCCCACCCTCGAGGTCCACTCCCTCTCGCCGCAGCGCGAGCCCTGGCGCCAGCAGCGCCACGAGGTCGACGCCGTCGCGGACCTGCTGCACGCCCTCCACGCCGCCACCGGCGTCCACGTCCCCTGCAACGAGGAGTGGCACCACACCCCCACCGGCGTCGACCTGCCCCTCCCCTGGCGGATCGTCCTCAAGTGGCGGGTGTCCACGCTGGCGGGGTTCGAGGGCGGCACCAAGATCTACGTCAACACCATCGACCCGTGGGCGCTCCGCGACCGGGTGGTCACCCGCCTCCACGCCCTGGCCGACGAGGGACGGCTGGCGGACGGCATACGGCTGTCACCTCCGACCCGGCCCGATGCGTCTCACCAGGCATGACCACCTGCCAGGCCTCACCATGAGCCGCTCCCCGGCGGGCTTCGAGGAGTTCGCGCGGGCCAGCGCCCGGTCGCTCTCCGGCCGCGCCTACCTGCTCTGCCACGACCACCACCTCGCCGAGGACCTGGTGCAGGAGACGCTCGCCCGCAGGTACGTCCGCTGGCGGCACATCGACCACGTCGAGAGCCCAGCCGGCTATCCCCGCGCCGCCCTCACCAACGCCTACATCGACCGGACGCGCCGCCGCAGCCATCACGAGCCGCCGCTGGCCGAGGTCGCCGACACCGGTGTGCCCGACCAGGTCGACGGCGTGCCCCGACGGGTCACGTTGCGTCGAGTAGTGGGGGTTTCGCGGTGCGGGCGTGCCCCGACGGGTCACTTTGCGTCGGGAGAACTCCGGCGTGGAGCGGGGTCGCCTGCGGACCTGCCCCCACGGGTCACCTGACGTCGGATGGGAGGGGTCTCGCGGTGCAGGGG
>NZ_DCYC01000104.1:15906-28036 GCF_002330965.1 Arsenicicoccus sp. UBA2120 | reverse complement strand
GGGGGGGCCCCACCCCCCCCCGCCACATCGGCGGTGGCCACAAGCGCGCCTACCGCGTGATCGACTTCCGTCGTCACGACAAGGACGGCGTGCCCGCCAAGGTCGCTCACATCGAGTACGACCCCAACCGCACCGCCCGCATCGCGCTGCTGCACTACGCGGACGGCGAGAAGCGCTACATCCTCGCGCCGAACCGCCTGTCCCAGGGCGACATGGTCGAGAACGGCCCGGGCGCCGACATCAAGCCCGGCAACGCGCTGCCGCTCAAGAACATCCCCGTGGGTACGGTCATCCACGCCATCGAGCTGAAGCCCGGTGGCGGGGCCAAGATCGCCCGCTCGGCCGGTGCTCGCGTGCAGCTCGTCGCCAAGGACGGCCCCTACGCCCAGCTGCGTATGCCGTCCGGCGAGATCCGCAACGTCGACCTGCGCTGCCGCGCCACGGTCGGCGAGGTGGGCAACGCCGAGCAGAGCAACATCAACTGGGGCAAGGCCGGCCGCATGCGGTGGAAGGGCAAGCGCCCGACCGTCCGTGGTGTCGCCATGAACCCGATCGACCACCCGCACGGTGGTGGTGAGGGCAAGACCTCCGGTGGTCGCCACCCGGTGAGCCCCTGGGGCCAGCCCGAGGGTCGCACCCGCAAGCCGGGCAAGCCGAGCGACAAGCTCATCGTCCGTCGTCGTCGTACTGGCAAGAAGCGCTGATAGGAGCCTTTGGACATGCCTCGTAGCCTGAAGAAGGGCCCCTTCATCGACGACCACCTTCAGAAGAAGGTGGACGCCCAGAACGAAGCCGGCACCAAGAACGTCATCAAGACCTGGTCGCGCCGTTCGGTGGTCTCGCCGGACATGCTCGGTCACACCCTCGCCGTCCACGACGGCCGCAAGCACGTCCCGGTGTTCGTCACCGAGTCGATGGTCGGCCACAAGCTCGGCGAGTTCGCCCCCACCCGTACCTTCAAGGGTCACGAGAAGGACGACAAGAAGGGGCGTCGTCGCTGATGGCCAACAACGACAAGGAATTCCAGATGGAAGCCAAGGCCGTTGCGCGCCACGTGCGCGTCACGCCCATGAAGGCTCGCCGCGTCGTCGACCTGATCCGCGGCAAGCAGGCCGGCGAAGCTATCGCCACGCTGCAGTTCGCCCCCCAGTCGGCGAGCGACCCGGTGCTCAAGGTTCTCCAGAGCGCCATCGCCAACGCCCGCGTCAAGGCCGACCAGGCCTCGCAGGCCTTCGACGAGCGCAACCTCGTCATCACCAAGGCGTACGTGGACGAGGGCCAGACCATGAAGCGGTTCCAGCCGCGGGCCCAGGGTCGCGCCTTCCGCATCCGCAAGCGCACGAGCCACATCACCGTCTTCGTGGCCCAGCCGGAGGCCGCTAGCAAGGGAGGCACCCGCTAATGGGTCAGAAGGTCAACCCGCACGGTTTCCGCCTCGGTATCACCACCGACCACCGCAGCCGGTGGTTCGCCGACAGCACCAAGGCCGGTCAGCGGTACCGCGACTACGTGAAGGAAGACGTCGCCATCCGTCGTCTCCTGTCCAACGGCATGGAGCGCGCCGGCATCTCCCGCGTGGAGATCGAGCGCACCCGTGACCGCGTCCGCGTGGACATCCACACGGCGCGCCCGGGCATCGTCATCGGTCGCCGTGGCGCCGAGGCCGACCGCATCCGCGGCGAGCTCGAGAAGCTCACGGGCAAGCAGGTCCAGCTGAACATCCTCGAGGTCAAGAACCCCGAGGTCGACGCCCAGCTGGTCGCCCAAGGCATCGCCGAGCAGCTCTCGGCCCGCGTCTCGTTCCGTCGCGCCATGCGCAAGGGCATGCAGTCCGCCCAGCGCGCCGGCGCCCAGGGCATCCGGGTCATGTGCGCCGGCCGTCTCGGCGGCGCCGAGATGTCCCGCTCGGAGTTCTACCGCGAGGGCCGTGTCCCGCTGCACACGCTGCGCGCCAACATCGACTACGGCTTCTACGAGGCTCGTACGACGTTCGGTCGCATCGGCGTCAAGGTGTGGATCTACAAGGGCGACGTGACGGCCAAGGAGCTGGCTGCCCAGCAGGCCGCCGCCCCGCGTCCGTCCCGCGGCCCGCGCCGCGACGGCGCCGACCGCCCCGGCCGTGGTGGCCGTGGCCCCCGTCGTGACAGCAACCGCGACGCCGCCCCGGCCGAGGCCGGCGCTGCGTCCGACACCGCGCAGGCCCAGCCTGCGGAGCAGGGAGCTGAGTCCTGATGCTGATTCCCCGTCGTGTGAAGCACCGCAAGCAGCACCACCCCGGTCGCAGCGGCGCAGCCAAGGGCGGCACCACGGTCGCGTTCGGTGACTACGGGATCCAGGCGCTCGAGCCGGCCTACGTCACCAACCGTCAGATCGAGTCCGCTCGTATCGCCATGACGCGTTACATGAAGCGTGGTGGAAAGGTCTGGATCAACATCTACCCGGACCGCCCGCTGACCAAGAAGCCCGCCGAGACCCGCATGGGTTCCGGAAAGGGCTCGCCCGAGTGGTGGGTCGCCAACGTCAAGCCCGGCCGCGTGATGTTCGAGCTGGCCGGCGTCCCGGAGCCCGTCGCCCGTGAGGCCATGCGCCTCGCGATGCACAAGCTCCCGATGAAGTGCCGTTTCGTGGCGCGTGAAGGTGGTGACATCTGATGGCAGTCGGATCCAAGGACCTGACCTCCGAGCAGCTGCGTGGCCTCGGCGACGACCGTCTGGTCGACGAGCTGAAGAAGGCCAAGGAGGAGCTGTTCAACCTCCGCTTCCAGTCGGCCACGGGCCAGCTGGAGAACCACGGCCGTCTGCGCGCTGTCCGCAAGGACATCGCTCGCATCTACACCGAGATGCGCGAGCGCGAGCTCGGCATCGGCGCCGCCCCCGCGAAGGGTGGCCAGGCATGAGCGACAACCAGAAGGAAGCTGCCATCACCGTGAGCGAGACCACCCTCGAGCGCAACGACCGCAAGACCCGTCAGGGCTACGTGGTGAGCGACAAGATGGACAAGACCGTCGTGGTCGAGGTCGAGGACCGCGTCAAGCACGCGCTCTACGGCAAGGTCCTGCGGCGCAGCAGCAAGGTCAAGGCGCACGACGAGGAGAACTCGGCGGGCATCGGCGACCGTGTCCTGATCATGGAGACCCGTCCGCTGTCCGCCTCCAAGCGGTGGCGCGTGGTCGAGATCCTCGAGCGCGCCAAGTAGTTCGGCCGCTCACCCGCAAGCATCGGCCCCAGGATCACCTGAGGCCAGCCCGACCAACAGTTCGGCCAGGCTCAACCGGAGGGATCCGGTGAGAACCAGCTCGACGACAGGAGTTCGACAGTGATCCAGCAGGAGTCGCGACTGCGCGTCGCCGACAACACCGGTGCCAAGGAGATCCTTTGCATCCGCGTGCTCGGCGGTTCGGGTCGTCGGTATGCCGGCATCGGCGACGTCATCGTCGCCACCGTCAAGGACGCGATCCCCGGTGGCAACGTGAAGAAGGGCGACGTGGTCAAGGCCGTCATCGTCCGCACGACCAAGGAGCGTCGTCGTATCGACGGTTCCTACATCAAGTTCGACGAGAACGCGGCCGTCATCCTCAAGAACGACGGTGACCCGCGTGGCACGCGCATCTTCGGCCCGGTGGGCCGCGAGCTGCGTGACAAGAAGTTCATGAAGATCATCTCTCTGGCGCCGGAGGTGCTGTAACCCATGGCGAAGATGAAGATCAAGAAGGGTGACCTGGTCCAGGTCATCACCGGCCCCGACAAGGGCAAGACGGGCAAGGTCATCTCGGTGAGCACCGAGACCGGGCGCGTCCTGGTCGAGGGCATCAACCGGGTGACCAAGCACACCAAGGCCGGCCAGGGTGCCAACCGCACCGGTGGCATCGTCCACACCGAGGCGCCGATCCACGTGTCCAACGTGCAGGTCGTCGACCCGGAGACCAAGAAGCCGACCCGTACCAAGACGCGCGTCGAGACCGTCGAGCGTGACGGTCGGTCCAAGACCGTCCGCACGCGCGTGTCCGTCCGCTCGGGCAAGGACCTGTGACATGACTGCTACCACCTCTGAGAAGACGCAGCCTCGCCTCAAGGCGCGCTACGCCGCGGAGATCAAGCCCGCCCTGCGGGAGGAGTTCTCCTTCGCCAACGTCATGCAGGTTCCCGGTGTCGTCAAGGTCATCGTGAACATGGGTGTCGGCGAGGCCGCTCGCGACTCGAAGCTGATCGAGGGCGCGGTGCGCGACCTGACCGCCATCACCGGTCAGAAGCCCACCGTGACCAAGGCTCGCAAGTCGATCGCTCAGTTCAAGCTGCGCGAGGGCATGCCGATCGGCGCGCACGTCACCCTCCGCGGTGACCGCATGTGGGAGTTCCTCGACCGTCTGCTGTCGGTCGCCCTCCCGCGCATCCGCGACTTCCGGGGTCTCTCCGGCAAGCAGTTCGACGGTCGCGGCAACTACACCTTCGGTCTCAACGAGCAGTCGATGTTCCACGAGATCGACCAGGACAAGATCGACCGGGTTCGCGGCATGGACATCACCATCGTCACCACCGCCACGAACGACGACGAGGGGCGCGCCCTGCTCAAGCAGCTCGGCTTCCCGTTCAAGGAGAACTGACCGTGGCCAAGACCGCTCTGATCAACAAGGCGAACGCCAAGCCGAAGTTCAAGGTGCGCGCCTACACGCGTTGCCAGCGCTGCGGCCGTCCGCACTCGGTGTACCGCAAGTTCGGCCTGTGCCGGATCTGCCTGCGCGAGATGGCGCACGCGGGAGAGCTCCCCGGCGTCACCAAGAGCAGCTGGTAAACCCAAACCTCGAATTTCCACTCCGCTCTACATCGCAGGTCGGCACGACGGCCGGGCACCGAGATTCCTCGGCGCCAGGCCCCGTCACTGAAACCGCGGTGAGGAAGGGCAAGCAGCCCAATGACCATGACTGACCCGATTGCGGACATGCTGACCCGCGTCCGGAACGCCAACTCGGCGCACCACGACGTCGTCTCCATGCCGTTCTCGAAGCTGAAGAAGAACATCGCGGACATCCTCGAGGCCGAGGGCTACATCGCCGGCTCGAAGATCGAAGAGGCCGAGGTGGGTCAGACGCTGACCATCAACCTCAAGTACGGCCCCAACCGCGAGCGGTCCATCGCAGGCGTGCGCCGGGTGTCCAAGCCCGGTCTGCGCGTCTACGCGAAGTCCACCAACCTGCCCAAGGTCCTCGGCGGCCTCGGCGTGGCGATCATCTCCACGTCGACCGGCCTCCTGACCGACAAGCAGGCTGCCCAGAAGGGCGTAGGTGGGGAAGTCCTCGCCTACGTCTGGTAACCCACGGCGCGAAAGGAGAATCTCATGTCCCGAATTGGACGACTCCCGGTCTCCGTGCCTATGGGTGTGGAGGTCAACATCGACGGTCAGACCGTCACCGTCAAGAAGAACAACGCCGAGCTGAGCCACGTCGTGGCCGAGCCGATCACGGTCGAGAAGACCGAGGACGGCACGATCGAGGTCAAGCGTCCCAACGACGAGCGCCAGTCCCGTGCCCTGCACGGCCTGACCCGTTCGCTCATCGCCAACATGGTCGAGGGCGTGACCAACGGCTACGAGAA
Source organism: Arsenicicoccus sp. UBA2120 (assembly GCF_002330965.1). Lineage (NCBI taxonomy): Bacteria > Bacillati > Actinomycetota > Actinomycetes > Micrococcales > Intrasporangiaceae > Arsenicicoccus > Arsenicicoccus sp. UBA2120. Next base: position 22,448 of record NZ_DCYC01000104.1, on the reverse strand, counting down.
GAAGCTCGAGATCTTCGGCACCGGTTACCGCGTGATGGCCCGGGGCAGCAACCTCGAGTTCGCCCTCGGCTACTCGCACCCGATCGTCGTCGAGCCGCCGGAGGGCATCACCTTCCAGGTCGAGGCCCCGACGAAGTTCTCGGTCAAGGGCATCGACAAGCAGCTCGTCGGCGAGGTCGCTGCCAACATCCGCAAGCTCCGCAAGCCCGACCCCTACAAGGGCAAGGGCGTCCGCTACGCGGGCGAGCAGATCCGCCGCAAGGTCGGAAAGGCTGGTAAGTAAGCCATGGCACGACTCATCGTCAAGCGCGGCAAGGGCAAGAGCGCCGCTCGCGGCCGCCGCCACCTGCGTCTGCGCAAGCGCATCGCCGGCACCACGACGCGTCCTCGTCTCGTGGTCAACCGGTCCGCGCGTCACATGTTCGTCCAGGTCGTCGACGACTCCGTCGGCAAGACGCTGGCGAGCGCGTCCACGATGGAGGCCGACCTGCGCTCCTTCGAGGGCGACAAGACGGCCAAGGCCAAGCGCGTCGGCGAGCTCGTGGCCGAGCGCGCCAAGGCGGCCGGGGTGTCCGCGGTCGTGTTCGACCGTGGCGGCAACCAGTACCACGGCCGCATCGCCGCGATCGCCGACGGCGCCCGCGAGGGTGGTCTGGACCTGTGACCGCTCACCAGACGTACGTTTCAGGAAAGAGGAACATCTGATGCCAGGACCTCAGCGCCGCGGAACCGGCGCCGGCACCGGCCAGAACGGTGGCGAGCGCACCAACGACCGCCGTGACCGTCGCGAGCGCAACGACCGTCGCGACTCCGCCGAGAAGAGCCAGTACATCGAGCGCGTGGTGACCATCAACCGCGTCGCCAAGGTCGTCAAGGGTGGCCGCCGCTTCAGCTTCACCGCGCTCGTCGTGGTGGGCGACGGTGACGGCACCGTGGGCGTGGGCTACGGCAAGGCCAAGGAGGTGCCCGCCGCGATCGCGAAGGGCGTCGAGGAGGCCAAGAAGGCGTTCTTCCGCGTCCCCCGCATCCAGGGCACCATCCCGCACCCCGTCCAGGGTGAGAAGGCCGCGGGCGTCGTGCTCCTGCGTCCGGCGGCTCCCGGTACCGGTGTCATCGCCGGTGGTCCGGTGCGCGCCGTGCTCGAGTGCGCCGGCATCCACGACGTGCTGTCCAAGTCGCTCGGCTCGGACAACTCGATCAACATCGTCCACGCGACGGTCGAGGCCCTCAAGGGTCTCGAGCGCCCCGAGGCCGTTGCCGCCCGCCGCGGCAAGTCCCTCGAGGACGTCGCACCCGCCGCTCTGCTGCGCGCCCGTGCCGCTGGGGCTGGTGCCTGATGTCTCGACTCAAGGTGACCCAGACCCGCGGCCACGTCGGCTGCAAGCAGAACCAGCGCGAGACCCTGCGCACGCTCGGTCTCAAGCGCATCGGTGACGTCGTCGTCAAGGAGGACCGCCCGGAGATCCGGGGCATGGTCCGCACCGTGGCGCACCTCGTGACCGTCGAGGAGGTTGACTGATGGCTACCGCCAAGAAGTCCGGCGAGCAGGAGCTCCCTGCCGACGGCACCACGCACGCCCTGAAGGTTCACCACCTTCGTCCCGCCCCCGGCGCCAAGACCCCCAAGACCCGCGTGGGTCGCGGTGAGGGCTCCAAGGGCAAGACGGCCGGTCGTGGCACCAAGGGCACGAAGGCCCGTTACCAGGTGCCCGAGGGCTTCGAGGGTGGTCAGACGCCGCTGCACATGCGTCTGCCCAAGCTGCGCGGCTTCAAGAACCCGTTCAAGACCGAGTACCAGGTCGTGAACCTCGACAAGATCTCGGCGCTGTACCCCGAGGGTGGCGACGTCACCGTGGAGGGTCTCGTGGAGAAGGGCGCGGTCCGCAAGGGCTCGCTCGTCAAGGTGCTCGGCCAGGGCGAGATCACCGTCAAGGTCAACGTGACCGCTGACAAGTTCTCCGGCTCTGCCAAGGACAAGATCGAGGCCGCGGGCGGTTCCACCACCCAGGCCTGATCGCCGGGGGAGGCCGGCACCGCCGGTCCCGCCCGACATCACCCGCACCAAGGCCCCGGAAGCGTCGCTTCCGGGGCCTTGGGCGTGCGGGGCACCAGGGGTGCGGATGCTACCCTGCGTAAGTTGTCGTGGTCGCCGAGGAGGACCTGTGCTGTCGGCCTTTACCCGTGCGTTCAAGACGCCGGACCTTCGCAAGAAGATCTTGTTCACCCTGTTCGTGATGGCGCTGTTCCGCGTCGGGTCGATCGTGCCCACGCCCGGTGTCAGCTACACGGACGTCCAGGCCTGCCTGCAGGGTGCCGAGACCAACACCGGCGCCCTCGGCATCCTCAACCTGTTCAGCGGCGGCGCCCTGCTGCAGCTGTCGATCTTCGCGCTGGGCATCATGCCCTACATCACCGCGAGCATCATCGTGCAGCTGCTGACCGTGGTCATCCCGCGGTTCGAGGCCCTCAAGCAGGAGGGCCAGTCGGGGCAGACCAAGCTGACGCAGTACACGCGCTACCTCACGATCGGGCTGGCGATCCTGCAGTCCGCCACGTACGTGACCTACGCCCGCAACCCCGACCAGCTGTTCGGCGGCCAGTGCACCTCGATCATGCCCGACGAGTCGCTGCCGGCCTTGCTGATCATGGTCGTCACCATGACCGCCGGCACGGGCCTGGTCATGTGGATGGGCGAGCTCATCACCGACCGCGGCGTCGGCAACGGCATGTCGCTGCTGATCTTCACCTCCATCGTCTCCAGCTTCCCCGGCACCCTGTGGGGCTCGGTCGCGGCCAACGGCCGCCAGCTGGGACGCTTCTTCCTCGTGATGCTCGTCGGCCTGGTCATCGTCGCCATCGTCGTCTTCGTCGAGCAGTGCCAGCGTCGCGTGCCCGTGCAGTACGCCAAGCGCATGGTCGGCCGCCAGGTGTACGGCGGCACCAGCACCTACATCCCGATGAAGATCAACATGGCCAACGTCATCCCGATCATCTTCGCGTCCTCGCTGCTGCAGCTGCCCACCATGGTGGCGACCTTCCAGCGCAACAACGCCAACCCGCCCGCCTGGGCCGAGTGGATCCAGACCCACCTCGGGATGGGTAGCGGGCCGTGGTACTCCCTGATCTTCTTCACGCTGATCGTGTTCTTCACGTTCTTCTACGTGTCGATCACCTTCAACCCGGAGGAGGTCGCCGACAACATGAAGAAGTACGGCGGCTTCATCCCCGGCATCAGAGCCGGCCGTCCCACCGCGCAATACCTCGACTACATCCTGACCAGGCTGACGTCGGTGGGCGCGCTCTACCTCGGGCTGCTGTCGCTGATCCCCGTCATCGCGTTCACGACGATGAACGTGCAGAGCGACTTCCCGTTCGGCGGCGCCTCCCTGCTGATCATGGTGGGTGTGGGCCTGGAGACGGTGAAGCAGATCGAGTCCCAGCTCCAGCAACGCCACTACGAAGGGTTCCTGCGCTAATGCAGCTGATCATCATGGGTCCGCCCGGTGCCGGCAAGGGCACCCAGGCCGCACGACTCGTCGCGGACCTCGGGATCCCCGCGATCTCGACGGGCGACATCTTCCGCGCCAACATCAAGAACGAGACCGAGCTCGGTCTCAAGGTCAAGGAGATCATCGCCGGCGGCGGCTACGTCCCCGACGAGATCACGGACGCGATCGTGGCCGACCGGCTCTCCGAGCCGGACTGCGAGCCGGGCTTCCTGCTCGACGGCTACCCGCGCACCGTGGGGCAGGTCGAGGCACTCGACGGGATGCTGGACCGCATGGGCCGCGCTCTGGACGCGGTGCTCGTCCTCACGGTCGACACCGACGCCGTGGTGCAGCGACTGCTCAAGCGGGCCGAGGTCGAGGGGCGCGTGGACGACACCGAGGAGGTCATCCGCGAGCGCATGGCGATCTACACCCGCGAGACGCAGCCCCTCATCGATCTCTACCGCGAGCGCGGCCTGATCCGCGAGGTCGACGGCATGGGCGAGGTCGACGACGTGACCGCGCGGCTCCTGCAGACCGTGCGGGGCTGAGCTGCCCACGTGTTCGGACGTTCCAGGATCCAGACCAAGACCGACGACCAGATCCGCGCGATGCGTCGCGCCGGGCTGGTCGTCGGCCGCACCCTGCAGATGCTCTCCGAGGAGCTGCGGGACGGCATGACCACCGGTCGTCTCGACGAGCTGGCCGAGACCTTCATCCGCGACCACGGCATGTTCCCCAACTTCGCCGAGGTGCCGGGCTACCGCCACACCCTGTGCGTCTCCGTCGGCGAGCAGATCGTCCACGGCATCCCCGGGGACCGCGTGCTGCGCGACGGTGACCTCGTGTCGGTCGACTGCGGCTGCTACGTCGTCGAGGACGGCACCCAGTGGCACGGCGACGCGGCCCGCACGTTCTTCGTGGGGGGCCGCGAGGCGGCCAGGCCCGCCGAGCTCGCCCTGTCCGACGCCACCGAGGCCTCCCTGTGGGCCGGCATCGCCGCCCTGCGCGTCGGTGGTCGCCTGCACGACGTGGGGGCCGCGGTGGAGGACTCCATCGAGGCCGCCGGGCAGCGCGACGGGGTCGACTACGGGATCGTCGAGGACTACGTCGGGCACGGGATCGGCACGGCGATGCACATGGACCCGCAGGTCTACAACTATCGGGTCCGCGACCGGGGGCCAACGGTGCGCAGCGGGGTGACCCTGGCGATCGAGCCCATGATCACCCTGGGGTCGGCGGACAACCACGTGCTCGCCGACGAGTGGACGGTCGTCACCGACGACGGGTCGGCCGCGAGCCACTGGGAGAACTCCGTGGCGGTCACCGACGCGGGTCTGTGGGTCCTCACGGAGGTCGACGGGGGAGCCGAGCGCCTGAGGGCGGCCGGCGCGGCATACGGCCCGCTCGACCAGCCCTGATGCCCCGCAGGCACCCCCATCCAGTGCCCCCATCCAGCGCCCCCATTCAGCGCGCCTGCACCGATTTCCCTGCGTGCGGGGGTATGGCGTAGGCTGGTGCGTCGGCTCACGAGCACTCAGACCCACCTGTCCCGGCGGCTGGTCATGGCAGGTCCAGGTCTCGTCACCACGTGCGCCGGTAGTACCCGATCAGACAGTGCCACGGCGTTCTCCGTCCTGCTCCCGGCAGGCGGCGCACGCCCCGACGGAATGTGGAGGACATGGCCAAGAAGGACGGTGTCATCGAGATCGAGGGCACGATCGTGGAGGCTCTCCCGAACGCGATGTTCCGGGTGGAGCTCACCAACGGTCACAAGGTGCTCGCTCACATCTCCGGCAAGATGCGTCAGCACTACATCCGCATCCTCCCCGAGGACCGGGTCGTCGTTGAGCTCAGCCCGTATGACCTGACCCGAGGGCGCATCGTCTTCCGCTACCGCTGACCGGCTCGTCCGGTCCGGTGGTCGGTAGGCACCACCCGATCCACCCCTGCCCGGTGCACGTCCGTGCCCCGGGCCCGATCTGAAGACAGTAGGCAGATGAAGGTTCAGCCGAGCGTCAAGAAGATCTGCGACAAGTGCAAGGTGATCCGCCGCAACGGCCGGGTCATGGTGATCTGCGAGAACGCTCGCCACAAGCAGCGTCAGGGCTGATCCACCGGTCAGCGCGGCATCCGCCGGGCCGACCCGCACGCGCAGGCTTCCGCCGAACGCGCACGAAGCATTGCCAGCAGCACCCGGCCTCAGGCCTCGACCCGTCGAGTCCTGGACGTCACCCCCGGCACGGAGGCCGGGGACCGAGACCTCGTCCGAGCGAGGCGCCCGACCTAGAGGGTGCCGAGCGACGACGGCGAGGTATGTCGGAACGGTGCTGCGCCAGACCTCCGTTCGTACCAGGAGAATGAACCACATGGCTCGTCTCGTTGGAGTCGACCTGCCGCGCGACAAGCGCGTCGAGGTCGCACTGACGTACATCTTCGGCGTGGGTCGCACCCGCGCCGAGCAGACCATCGCGGCCACGGGCGTCAACCCGGACACGCGTGTCAAGGACCTCACCGAGGAGGAGCTGGTCAAGCTCCGCGACCACCTCGAGGAGAGCTACCAGATCGAGGGTGACCTCCGTCGCGAGATCGCGTCCGACATCCGCCGCAAGGTGGAGATCGGGTCCTACGAGGGCCTGCGCCACCGTCGTGGCCTGCCCGTCCGCGGTCAGCGCACCAAGACCAACGCTCGCACCCGCAAGGGCCCGAAGCGCACGGTCGCCGGCAAGAAGAAGGCCGGAAAGAAGTAACCAACCGATGTGAACCGGACGCCCAGCCGGGGGATTGGAACCCTCGCGGCGCGGCACATCAGTCGGTCCACTTCACGCACAGTCTTCACTTACCGAGTTACAGGAGAAACCAGCCACATGCCTCCCAAGGGCCGTCAGGCTGCGGCGAAGAAGGTCCGCCGCAAGGAGAAGAAGAACGTCGCCCATGGGCACGCTCACATCAAGAGCACGTTCAACAACACGATCGTCTCGATCACCGACCCGACCGGAGCGGTGATCTCGTGGGCGTCCGCCGGCCAGGTCGGCTTCAAGGGCTCCCGCAAGTC
>NZ_DCYC01000104.1:6074-15792 GCF_002330965.1 Arsenicicoccus sp. UBA2120 | reverse complement strand
AAGGTCGACGTCTTCGTCAAGGGCCCGGGCTCGGGCCGCGAGACGGCGATCCGCTCGCTGACCGCCACCGGCCTCGAGGTCGGCGCCATCAGCGACGTCACGCCCACCCCCCACAACGGCGTGCGCCCGCCCAAGCGCCGTCGCGTCTGAGACACGGAAGGAGATAGCTGACTTATGGCTCGTTACACCGGACCCATGAGCAAGAAGTCCCGTCGTCTCAAGACCGACCTGGTCGGTGGCGACAAGAACTTCGAGAACCGCCCCTACCCGCCCGGCATGCACGGCCGCGGTCGCGTGCAGGAGAAGGAGTACCTCCTTCAGCTGCGCGAGAAGCAGAAGGCCCGTTACATGTACGGCGTCCTGGAGAAGCAGTTCCGCAACTACTACGAGACGGCCTCGCGTCGCCCCGGCAAGACCGGCGAGAACCTCCTCCAGATCCTCGAGTCCCGCCTGGACAACGTGGTCTACCGCGCCGGCCTGGCCCGCACCCGTCGTGCGGCTCGTCAGCTCGTCGCCCACGGCCACTTCACGGTCAACGGCGTCCGCGTGGACATCCCGTCCTACCAGGTGACGCAGTACGACATCATCGACATCCGCCCCAAGTCGGTCAACACGTTCCCGTTCGACCTGGCTCGCCAGACGTTCGGCGACCGGCCGATCCCGGCGTGGATGCAGGTCGTCCCGGGCTCCCTGCGGATCCTGATCCACCAGCTGCCCGTGCGCGAGCAGATCGACGTCCCCGTCGAGGAGCAGCTGATCGTGGAGCTCTACTCGAAGTAATCGGCATCACGACGCATGGCGGTGGGCCGGGTTGCGGCCCGGCTCGCCGCCATACGTCTGAGACCACGGTCCGTCCCGCGGGACGGACCGGCCGGCCGGCTCACGGACAGAGGTGAGCGGCCGCCCCGCCAGGGGATTCATGAGACGTCATATAGCGGGCGTCCATGGGAAGGAAGAAAACCGTGCTGATCGCACAGCGTCCGGTGCTCTCGGAGGAGATGCTCTCCGAGGCCCGTTCCCGCTTCACCATCGAGCCCCTCGAGCCGGGCTTCGGCTACACCCTCGGCAACTCGCTGCGGCGCACGCTGCTGTCGAGCATCCCGGGTGCCGCCGTCACCAGCCTGCGCATCGACGGCGTCCTCCACGAGTTCTCCACCGTTCCCGGTGTCAAGGAGGACGTCACGGAGTTCATCCTCAACATCAAGGGTCTGGTCGTCTCCTCGGAGCACGACGAGCCGGTCGTGATGTACCTCCGCAAGCAGGGTCCCGGCGCCGTCACCGCCGCCGACATCACCCCGCCCGCGGGCGTCGAGGTGCACAACCCCGACCTGCACATCGCGACGCTCAACGAGAACGGCAAGCTCGAGATGGAGCTGACCGTCGAGCGTGGCCGTGGCTACGTCTCGTCGCAGCAGAACAAGTCCGGCGAGCAGGAGATCGGTCGCATCCCGGTCGACTCCATCTACTCCCCGGTGCTGGCCGTGACCTACAAGGTCGAGGCGACGCGTGTCGAGCAGCGCACGGACTTCGACCGCCTGGTGGTCGACGTCGAGACCAAGAACTCCATGGCTCCGCGCGACGCGATGGCCTCCGCCGGCAAGACGCTGGTGGAGCTTTTCGGCCTCGCCCGCGAGCTCAACGTCGAGGCCGAGGGCATCGACATGGGCCCGTCCCCGACGGACGCCGCGCTCGCCGCCGACCTGGCCCTGCCGATCGAGGACCTCGACCTGACCGTCCGGTCCTACAACTGCCTCAAGCGCGAGGGCATCCACACGGTGGGCGAGCTCGTGGGTCGCAGCGAGGCCGACCTGCTCGACATCCGCAACTTCGGTGCGAAGTCGATCGACGAGGTCAAGGCCAAGCTCGTGGGCATGGGCCTGCAGCTCAAGGACAGCCCGCCCGGGTTCGACCCGTCGGCGATCGCCGAGGCGTACGACAGCTACGAGGACGACATCGCCCTCGAGGACGAGCAGTACTGAACTACTGACCGAAAGCAGGACTGACCTCACGGCGCCACGGTCGGCGCCCCCTGCGGTCGGTCGGACTATCTAGGAGAAACCATGCCTACCCCCACCAAGGGTCCTCGTCTCGGCGGCGGTCCGGCCCACGAGCGCCTGATGCTGGCCAACCTGGCCACGTCGCTCTTCGAGCACGACAAGATCACGACCACCGAGGCCAAGGCCAAGCGCCTGCGCCCCCTGGCCGAGCGCATGATCACCTTCGCCAAGCGCGGCGACCTGCACGCTCGTCGTCGGGTGCTCACGGTCGTCCGTGACAAGGGTGTCGTGCACCGTCTGTTCGTGGAGATCGCGCCCGACATGGCCGAGCGCCAGGGCGGCTACACCCGCATCACCAAGATCGGTGCGCGCAAGGGTGACAACGCCCCCATGGCCGTGATCGAGCTCGTCCGCGAGCCCGTCGCCAAGAAGGCCACCGTCAAGGAGGCCGAGGCGGCGACCAAGCGCGCGTCCAAGGACTCCGCCAAGGCCGCCCCGGTCGAGACCGCCGAGCCGGTCGAGACCGAGGCGGTCGAGCCGACCGCCACCACGGAGGCCGCCGAGGCCCCCGAGGCGCCGGTCGAGGACCAGCCCACCACCGAGGCGGCCGACGCCGCCACGGACAGCAAGACCGAGACCAAGGGCGACGCCTGACCGCTTCGCCTGACGCCTGCAGGGCCCGTCACCCCCACCCGGGGCGACGGGCCCTTCGGCATACGGCTGTCGCGAGGTGCGGTCGTCCGGGGGACGGCCCGGCTCGCTGGTCTGCCGCACGCCCGCGGCGATGGTCCGGAGCAGAGTCCCAGCCTGGCTAGGATCGACGGTCATGGACGCTCCCCTCGTGCCGACGGCCCCGGTCCGCCTGCGGGTCGACTTCGCGTATGACGGGACCGACTTCAGCGGCTGGGCGGCGCAACCGGGCCGGAGGACCGTCGAGGACACCCTGGCCACGGCGTGGCGCACGATCCTGCGCAGTGACCTGGCGCCGCGGCTCACGGTGGCCGGGCGCACGGACGCCGGGGTCCACGCGCGGGGCGCCGTCTGCCACCTGGACGTGGTGGAGGACGATCTGGCCCGGCTGCCGGGGCGGTCGGACCGTGCGCCCGTGCAGGCGGCCGTGAGCCGGCTCAACGGGGTGCTGCCCGACGACCTGGTGGTCCGCTTCGTCCGGGTGGCCCCGGACGGGTTCGACGCTCGGTTCTCGGCGCTCGAGCGACGCTATCGCTACCGGCTGCTGGACGACCCGGCCCGGCTGGACCCGCTGCGTCGGCGCGACACCACGGTGGTGCGGCGGCCGCTGGACCTGGAGCGGATGCAAGAGGCGTGCGCAGGACTGGTCGGGTTGCACGACTTCGCGGCGTTCTGCAAGCAGCGGGAGGGCGCGACGACGATCCGGACCCTGCTGGAGTACTCCTGGGTGCGGGACGAGGAAGGCGTGCTCGTGGCCACGGTGCGGGCCGATGCCTTCTGCCACTCCATGGTGCGAGCCCTGATCGGCGGCGCCGTGCCGGTGGGGGAGGGCCGACGGGACGGTGCCTGGCTGCGCGACGTGCTCGTGGGCGCGCGCCGGGACCCGGGCGTCGCCGTGATGCCGCCGCACGGGCTAAGCCTTGACGAGGTCCGCTACCCACCGGACGAGGAGCTCGCCGGACGGGCGCGGGCGACCAGGACCCTCAGATCCCTGCCGGGTGACTGAGCGCCGGCAGGCAGCACGGTGACGCGGTTGCTGCAAGATGTGCAAGTTCTTGCAGGGGTCGAGGGGCGGTATGTCGGTGGCGGGCGCCATACTGGCGACTGGACCACGACGACGTGGCCCGTCAGGTGCTCGCGGCCCCCACTGCGTGCATGAATTCCCAGGAGACATCGTGCCTCTCACGATTCGCCGCAGTGCCCGCCCGGCACTGGCCACCCTCGCCGCCCTGGCCCTCGCCGCGATCGGCCTGCCGCAGGCCCCCATCGCCGCGGCCGCCGCGGCCGCCCAGACGCGCACGGTCACCCTCGTCGGATCGCTGCAGTCCGAGCTGGGCTGCTCGGACGACTGGCAGCCCGCCTGCGAGCAGACCCGTCTCGTGGCGGAGCCGGGCACCTCGACCTACCAGCGCACCTTCGACGTGCCGGCCGGGTCCTACGAGGTCAAGACGGCGATCAACGGCACGTGGGAGGAGTCCTACGCGCTGGACGGCACCAAGGGAGGCGACAACGCCCCGCTCGTGCTCAAGGGCCCGGCGCGCCTGCAGGTGACCTACGACGACACCACGCACCGCACCGGGATCGCCCCGCTCGGCCTCGCCGGGGGCGCGACCACCGCAGACAAGGCCCTGGCCCAGGACAGCCTGCGCCCGCCGACGACGCGCGAGCGCTTCTACTTCGTCATGGCCGACCGGTTCGCCAACGGTGATCGCGGCAACGACCAGGGGGGGCTCACCGGGGGGCGGCTCGAGACCGGGCTCGACCCGTCGGACAAGGGCTTCTACCACGGCGGCGACCTGGCCGGTCTGCAGCAGCGGCTGGACTACGTCAAGGGCCTCGGGACGACCGCGATCTGGCTCACGCCGTCGTTCAAGAACCGCCCGGTCCAGGGGACCGGCGCGGACGCCAGCGCCGGCTACCACGGCTACTGGGTCACCGACTTCACCCAGATCGATCCGCACCTCGGCACCAACGCCGAGATGAAGGCTCTCGTCGCCGCAGCGCACGCCAAGGGGATGAAGGTCTACTTCGACATCATCACCAACCACACGGCCGACGTCCTGGACTACGCCCAGAAGCAGTACTCCTACGTGCCGAAGTCGGCGGTCCCCTACAGGACGGCCACGGGCCAGGCGTTCGACGACCGGGACTACGTCAACAAGCAGTTCCCGCCCCTGTCGGCGCAGTCGTCCTTCCCCTACACCCCGATCTACCGCACCGAGGCGGACAAGACGGTGCGGGTGCCCTCCTGGCTCAACGACCCGACGATGTACCACAACCGCGGGGACTCGACCTGGGCGGGCGAGTCGACGACCTACGGCGACTTCGTGGGTCTGGACGACCTGTTCACCGAGCGGCCCGAGGTGGTCGACGGGATGGGCGACGTCTACGCCGCGTGGGTCGACCTCGGCATCGACGGCTTCCGCATCGACACGGTCAAGCACGTCAATCTCGAGTTCTGGCAGCGGTTCTCACCACGGGTCCTGGACCACGCGCGGTCGATCGGCCGCAAGGACTTCTTCATGTTCGGCGAGGTCTACGACGGCGACCCCAAGGTGACGTCCACCTACACCACGGCCGGCAAGCTCCCCGCCACGCTGGACTTCGGCTTCCAGGGCGCAGCCGTGGCTGCCGCCCAGGGCAAGGCCACGACCGGCCTGCGCGACCTGTTCGCCGGGGACGACTACTACACCGACGCCGACTCGAACGCCTACCAGCTGCCGACCTTCCTCGGCAACCACGACATGGGACGCGGCGGCATGATGCTCGCCAAGGCGGGCTACACCGGCGGCGAGCTGCTGCAGCGCACGCGGCTGGCCAACGAGATCATGTACCTCACCCGGGGACAGCCCGTCACCTACTACGGCGACGAGCAGGGCTTCGCGGGGGCCGGGGGCGACAAGGACTCGCGCCAGGACATGTTCGCCACCAAGGTCCAGCAGTATGCCGAGGAGCCCGTCATCGGCGGAGCCCCCGGGTCGCGGGATCGCTACGACAGGTCCGCACCGCTCTATCGGACGATCTCCGAGCTGTCTGCGCTGCGGCAGGCCAACCCCGCGCTCGCGGACGGTGCCCAGATCCACCGCTACGCCTCGGACGCGGCCGGCATCTACGCCTTCTCGCGCATCGACCGGGCCACCGGTCGTGAGTACGTCGTCGCCGTCAACAACAGCACCAAGGCCGCGTCCGCCTCCTTCTCGACCTACGTCAGGCAGCGGCCCTTCCTGCCCGTGCACGGCACGAGGTCGACCCTCAAGTCCGACAAGGACGGGCGGGTCACCGCGACCGTGCCCCCGCTGTCGGTGAGCGTCTGGTCCTCGACCGGGTCCATGACCCACCGGCCGGCCGCGCCCGCGGTCTACCTCACCTCTCCTGGCGCCGGCGCCACCGTCGGCGGTCGCGCGGAGATCTCGGCGGCCATCCCGGAGAACACCTTCGCCCAGGTCACCTTCGCCTACCGCCCGGTGGGGACGTCCTCGTGGACGACCCTCGGCACCGACGACAACGCCCCCTACCGGGTCTTCCACGACGTGAGCGGCCTGGCCAAGGGGACCCTGCTGGAGTACCGCGCGGTGGCCAAGGACGGCACCGGCAACGTGTCGGCGTCCTCGTCCTACGGGATCGTCGGCGAGCCGGGCACCGCCCCCACGCCGGGCGGCGGGGTCGGCCCGGTGACCCAGCCCCAGGCGGTCTCGGTCCCCGGCACGCACAACACCGAGATGGGCTGCAGCGAGGACTGGGCGCCGGCCTGCGACCAGGCGCAGCTCGCGCTGGACGCCAAGGACCAGGTCTGGAAGCGCACGTTCACCACGATCCCGGCGGGCCAGCACTCCTACAAGGCGGCGATCAACCGCGCGTGGGACGAGAACTACGGCGCCGGCGGCGTCCGGGGCGGGACCAACATCGACTACACCGCACCAGGCGGCAACGTCACCTTCTACTACGACCACGCCACGCACCACGCCACCAGTGATGCCCAGGGCCCGATCATCACGGCCCCGGGCTCCTACCAGGCCAAGCTGGGCTGCGGCGGTGACTGGGCCCCCGACTGCATGCGGCCGTGGCTCCAGGACCCCGACGGTGACGGCACCTACACCTGGTCCAGCGACCAGATACCGGCAGGTACCTACGAGTTCAAGGTGGCGCACGGGCTGTCGTGGACCGAGAGCTATGGTGCGGGCGGCGCTGCCGGAGGGTCCAACATGCCGCTCACCGTGCCGTCGGACGGCACGGTGGTCACCATCTCCTACACGATCGGCACCCACATGACGACGGTGAAGACGTCCCGGGCCGGCTCGGCCCCCGACCTCGGCACCCAGCGGGCCGTCTGGGTCGCTCCGGACCTGATGGCGTGGCCCGCCGCGGCGGTGCCACAGGGCACCGACCCCGCGCTCCTGCGGTGGCGCCTGCACTGGTCCCCGAGCGCGCGACTGGCGATGGACGCGGAGACGATCACCTCGCCCGACGGCGGCCAGGCCTCGCTCACGCGGGACCCGGCCGGGCTGCCGGCGGCCGTGCTGGCCGCCCACCCCGAGCTCGAGGGCTACCACGCCCTGCGGCTCGACCGGGCGGCGTCCCGCCAGGCCCCCGAGATCCTGCGCGGGCAGGTCGCGGTGGGCATGTACGACCACCTCGGCCGGCTCCAGGACGCCACGGGCGTGCAGATCGCACCGGTGATCGACGCGCTGTACGCGCCGCGCGCCACGGCCCGTTCCTACGGCGTGAGCTTCCGCGGCGCCACCCCCTCGTTCGCGGTGTGGGCGCCCACGGCGCAGCAGGTCACCCTCCTGTCGTGGCCCCGTGGCGCGGCGGCGGAGGCCCCCGTCAGCGCGGCGACGCGGACCCGGATGGATCGTGGGCAGGACGGAGCCTGGACGGCCACCCGGCCCGGGCTCAAGGACGCCCGCTACGCCTACGAGGTCGTCGTCTACGCGCCGACCACGCGCACGATCGAGACCAATGTCGTCACCGACCCCTACTCGGTGGCACTCACCCCCGGCTCGGCGCGGTCCGTGGCGGTGGACCTCGCCGACCCCGCCCTTGCTCCCCGGTTGTGGCGGGACACCAGGGCGCCGGCCCTGAAGCAGTCCGTCGACTCGACGATCTACGAGCTGCACGTGCGTGACTTCTCGATCGGTGACGCCTCCGTGCCGGCCGCCCACCGGGGTTCCTACCTCGCGTTCGCCGACGAGGGCGACGGCACCAAGCACCTCCGCTCGCTGGCCAAGGCGGGTCTCAACACCGTGCACCTGCTCCCGACCTTCGACATCGCGTCCATCCCCGAGGGGCGCGCCGACCAGCAGGCACCGGGATGCGACCTGGCGTCCATGGGGCCCGCGAGCGAGGGCCAGCAGGCCTGCATCACCAAGGTCGCCGACAAGGACGGCTACAACTGGGGCTACGACCCCCTGCACTGGATGGCGCCCGAGGGGTCCTACGCGTCCAGCGACGCGAGCGCCGACGGCGGCGCCCGGGTGGCGGAGTTCCGCACGATGGTCGGGGGGCTGCACCGCTCAGGCCTGCGGGTGGTCCTGGACCAGGTGTTCAACCACACCCCGGCCTCGGGGCAGGACCCCAAGTCCGTCCTTGACCGCATCGTCCCCGGCTACTACCACCGCCTCGACGCCAAGGGCGCGGTCTACACCTCCACGTGCTGCCAGAACATCGCGACCGAGCACGCCATGGCAGAGAAGGCCATGGTCGACGCCGTCGTCCTGTGGGCCCGGCACTACAAGGTCGACGGCTTCCGCTTCGACCTCATGGGTCACCACAGCCGCGAGTCGATGGTCAAGGTGCGGTCCGCGCTCGACGCCCTGACGCCGGCCCGGGACGGTGTCGACGGCCGGAGCGTCTACGTCTACGGCGAGGGCTGGAACTTCGGCGAGGTCGCCGACGACGCGCTCTTCCGCCAGGCCACGCAGGGGCAGCTCGGTGGGACGGGGATCGGGGCGTTCAACGACCGGCTCCGCGACGCCGTGCGCGGTGGCGGCCCGTTCGACGACGACCCCCGCGCCCAGGGCTTCGGCTCCGGAGTCGCGACCGACCCCAACGGGACCCCCGTCGCCGGCGGGGCCGCCGACCTGGCCAACGACACCGACCTCCTCCAGCTGGGCCTCGCCGGTCAGCTGCGGTCGTTCAGCTTCCGCTCCACGCGGGGGACGACGGTCACTGGTGAGCAGGTTGACTACAACGGTGCCAAGGCCGGCTATGCGGACCAGCCGGCCGAGTCGATCAGCTATGTCGACGCCCACGACAACGAGACGCTGTGGGACGCACTGACCATGAAGCTGCCCCGCTCGACGAGCATGGCCGACCGGGTCCGGATGAACACCCTGTCCCTGTCGACGACGGCTCTCGGTCAGTCGCCCAGCTTCTGGCACGCCGGCGCCGACCTGCTCCGCAGCAAGAGCTTCGACCGGGACAGCTACAACAGCGGCGACTGGTTCAACACCCTCTCCTGGACGGGGGCGGACAACGGCTTCGGCCACGGCCTGCCTCCCGCAGGCCCCAACAAGGCCAAGTGGGAGTTCATGCGCCCCTTGCTGGCCGACGCCTCGCTCAAGCCGTCCGCAGCGGACGTGCGGACCGCGACGACGCAGGCCCAGGACCTGCTGCGCCTGCGCTTCTCCACCCCGCTGTTCCGCCTGGGCACAGCCGACCAGATCAAGGCCAAGCTGAGCTATCCGGTCAGCGGCACCACCGACGCCCGGCCGGGCGTCGTCGTGATGCGGATCGACGACACCCGCGGCACGGCCGTCGACCCGGCCCTGGACGGCGTGGTCGTGGTGTTCAACGCCACCCCCGAGGCGGTCAGCCAGCCGCTGCCGGGCCTCAAGCGCGCGACCATGACGCTGTCGCCCGTCCAGCAGCAGGGCGCCGACGCGGTCGTCCGGCAGTCCCGCTGGGACGCCGCGACGGGCGTCGCGACCGTTCCGGCGCGCACCGTGGCGGTGTTCGTCCAGCCGGCACGCTGACCCGGCCGGGGGTCCGATCCCGTCCCTCGCGTCGGATCGGTCCACCGCGCGTGGTCG
>NZ_DCYC01000104.1:0-5937 GCF_002330965.1 Arsenicicoccus sp. UBA2120 | reverse complement strand
CGCGCGTGGTCGGTCCACCGCTCCGGGTCGGGCCCGCGGTCCGGCAGCCCGTGCACCGGGCTGCCAGACCGGCGAGACTGAGCTCATGAACGAGCTGGTCTACGGATGCATGGGTCTGGGTGGCGACTGGGACGGCGAGGAGGTCACCCCCGAGGCGGTCGACGCGGCGGAGCGGGCCGTGCTGGCCGCGCTGGACGCGGGTATGACGACCTTCGACCACGCCGACATCTATCGGCGCGGCAAGGCCGAGCGGGCGTTCGGGCTGGTGCTGCGCCGACACCCCGGGCTGCGGGATCGGATCCGCCTGCAGACCAAGGTGGGGATCACGTTGCCGTCGGACGAAGTGGTCGGGCACTACGACCTGTCCGCCCAGGCCATCCGCACCCGGACCCTCGCGTGCCTCGAGCGACTGGGCGTGGACCACGTCGACACCCTGCTGCTCCACCGGCCGGACCCGCTGATGGTGCCGCAGGAGGCAGCCGACGCGTTGCACGGGCTCGTCGCCGACGGCCTGGTGGGCGCCGTCGGCGTCTCCAACTTCTCGGCGGCCCAGATGCGCTCCCTGCAGCGGCACCTGGACCTGCCCATCGCCGTCAACCAGCTCGAGCTGTCCCTGCACCACCGGGGATTCGTGGAGGAGGGGATCTGCGTCAACACGGGGTCGTCCACCTCAGCGCCCTTCCCCGAGGGCACGCTCGAGCACTGCCAGGAGCACGGCGTGCAGGTCCAGGCGTGGGGGAGCCTGGCGCAGGGCCGCTACTCGGGTCGTCTGCCCGAGGACTCCGACGGCGGCGACCGGCGCACCGCCCGGCTCGTGCAGAGGCTGGCGGACGAGCTCCAGGCAACCCGGGAGGAGATCGTGCTCGGCTGGCTCATGAAGCACCCCGCCCGCATCGCGCCCGTGGTGGGCAGCACCGACCCGGGCCGCATCGCCGCCTGCGCGGGCGCCCGACGCGTGGCCGAGGAGCTGAGCCGGCAGCAGTGGTACGCCCTGCTCACCTCTGCGCGCGGGGTGGCCGTGCCCTGACGGGGTGGGTCCGTCGTCCCTCCTTCCTCGCCGCAGGGAGGTAGCCGAGCAGGCCGAGGACCGAGACGAGGCCACCGACGACCATGGCGGTCGCGATGCTCGTCCGGCCGGCCACGAGGCCCAGCACCGGTGACCAGGCAGCGGCCGCCGCGAAGAAGACCAGGGAGTTCAGCGACAGCACAGTCGCGCGGTTGGCGGAGGTGGCCTCGCGGTGCAGCAGCGCGTTGTGGGCGACGCCCGCGGCGCCGTGCAGGCCGTAGGTGAACAGGTAGGCCGCGACCAGGGCGACGGGTCCAGCGGCCAGCCCCATCACGAGCGCACCCAGACCGTTGAGCACCCGGGCGAGGATGGCCGTGCGCGCCACCCCTATGCGTCGGTGGAGCCGCCCGGCCAGGGACGAGCCCACGGCGAACACCGCCCAACCGGCCGCCGACACCGGTCCGATCCATCGACCCGCCGCGGCCGCCCCACCCAGCTGCTCGGACAGGCGCAGGCTGAGGAGCGTCTCGAAGACGACCAGCGCTGCGCACCAACCAATCTCGACGGCGACGATCCCGGCCAGCACCCGGTTGTGGACGACGAGCCGGACGCTGTCCGCGATCACGGCTGGGGTCTCGCGCAGCGAGGCGGCGACCTGACGCAGCGCCGCACGGTGAGGGGAGGGTGGATGGACCGAACCGACCATGCCCGCGACGCCTCGTGGCCGCTCGCGGAGCAGCGCCGCCGTCGCCACGAGGTGCGCCACGCAGAGGACGGCATAGAGGACCAGCGGGAGGAGCAGGGCGCTGTGGTCACGCCAGGGGTGCCAGGCCACCAGGGCGCCCGACAGGACAGAACCGCCGGCGATGGTGATCCCGAGGATGGTGCCCTGCGCGCCGAGGTCACCGGCCACCTCGGCGTCGGGGTCGGTCTCGTGGACGGCATCGACGTACCACGCCTCGAGCGGGCCGGAGTCGAGCGCGCGATAGACCCCCATCAGGGCGGCGGCCACCGCGAAGGCCCAGAAGCTGTCCGCCAGCAGGTAGGCGACGGCCGCGATGACGTTGACGACCCCGGCGACGAGCAGGAGGGGCCGGCGGCCAAGCGCATCTGCGAGGCCGGACGAGGGCAGCTCGAGCAGGATGACGGCGACGCCCTGGAAGGAGACGTAGGAGAGCGTCTCGGCGACGGTCAGGCCGCGCTCCCGGGCTACGAGCGCGAACAGGCCCACGACGAGCCCCGCCGGCGCCCACCGGGTCGCGCTGAGGGTCAGGAAGACGGTGCGGGGGGAGAGGGTGGGCATGACGGCTCCTACGCCGATTGGTCAGTTCTCGACGGGTGGGGTGTCGGGAAGTGACCGGTCGGCGGTGGTGGGGTGTCGGGACGTGAGCGGTCGGCGGTGGTG
Organism: Arsenicicoccus sp. UBA2120; assembly: GCF_002330965.1. NCBI lineage: Bacteria > Bacillati > Actinomycetota > Actinomycetes > Micrococcales > Intrasporangiaceae > Arsenicicoccus > Arsenicicoccus sp. UBA2120. The sequence continues at coordinate 3,526 of NZ_DCYC01000104.1, read as the reverse complement.
GGGTGTCGGGACGTGACCGGTCGGCGGGTGGGGGTCAGCGGCGACGAGGGGTCTTGTCGAGGTCGATCGGGTAGGCGACGTAGTAGAAGGAGACCCGCTTGGCCTCGGGGTTGCCCTGCCCGGCCGTGCGGTAGGAGTCGGCCAGCTCTGAGACCTTGTCCCGCAGCTCGGCCAGCTGGGCGTCGGTGACGACGAGCATGGTGTCGTTCATGGAGGCGGCGTCCTGCCAGGAGGCGGGCCAGCGGTGGCGGGCGTCCAGCCACGCCCCGAACTTGTCGTGGAAGTGCTGCAGCCAGTCACGCTCCAGCCACCCGAGCGCCGTGTCGGCGTCCTCGTCGTCGAGGAACTCGCTGGGGTTGACCATGGTCAGGTCGGCGGACGCGGCCCAGAGACGGCGTCGGCCCTGCCGGTCGCCCACCTCGGTCACGAGACCGACCTCCTCGAGCTTGCGGAGGTGGTATGACGTCGCGCCGCTGTTGGTGCCCATCACCTTGGCGAGCGCCGTTGCGGTCGAAGGGCCCTCGCGTCGCAGTGCCCCCACCAGCCGCGATCGCAGCGGGTGCGCGAGGACCTTGACTGCCGTGGCGGTGAGCCGGACCGATGACAGCGGGGGAGGGGGCGGCGGGATCGTCATACGTGCACAATAGCTTTGCACAGTCTGTTTGCACAATAGTTTTGCACAAACACCGTTGACCACTGTCCTCCCAGGTCAGGGGCCGTACGACGGGTGCCGCGCCACCGTTTGGGGTCGCACCGGGCAGCCGGTAGACTTGAGGACTGTTGTGCCGTGTGCCCTCTGCGGGCATGCACCCCAGCGCAGGTGGCCGGGAGCTCACGGCATACCGCCGATAGACACTCATCGAACGTAAGGCAGAAACACCGTGCGTACGTACACCCCGAAGCCGGGCGAGGTCACTCGCACCTGGCACGTGATCGACGCGACCGACGTCGTGCTCGGCCGTCTGGCCGTCCAGGCCGCCACGCTCCTGCGTGGCAAGCACAAGGCGACCTTCGCCCCCCACGTGGACATGGGCGACTTCGTCATCATCATCAACGCCGAGAAGGTCGCCCTCACCGGCGCCAAGCTCGAGAAGAAGCGGGCCTACCGCCACTCCGGCTACCCGGGTGGTCTGAAGAGCCAGAGCTACGCCGAGCTGCTCGACAAGGACCCCACCCGGGCCGTCGAGAAGGCCATCCGCGGCATGCTGCCGAAGAACTCGCTGGCCCGCCAGCAGCTGACCAAGCTCAAGGTCTACACCGGCGACAAGCACCCGCACCAGGCCCAGCAGCCTGTCCCCTTCGAGATCACCCAGGTCGCGCAGTAATCCGCCTCGCGCGACGCTGCCGTAGAGATTTAAGGAAACAACGTGGCTGACACCAGCATCGACGTCGAGAACGTTCTCGACACCGACGAGCCCGAGCTCACCGAGTACACCAGCGAGTCCTCGACCGCGGTCGAGCCCGCCCGCAAGCCCTCCGCCTCCGCCCCCGGCGCGGCGACCGGTCGTCGCAAGCAGGCCATCGCCCGCGTGCGCATCGTCCCCGGCACCGGCGAGTGGAGGATCAACGGCCGCACCCTGGAGGAGTACTTCCCCAACAAGGTGCACCAGCAGATCGTCAACGAGCCCCTCAAGGTGCTCGAGCTCGACGGCGCCTACGACGTGCTCGTGCGCGTCCACGGCGGTGGCCCCTCCGGCCAGGCCGGCGCGGTCCGCCTCGGCGTGGCCCGCTCGCTCAACGGTGTCGACGAGGAGCTGAACCGTCCGACCCTCAAGAAGGCCGGCTTCCTCACCCGCGACGCCCGCGTGCCCGAGCGCAAGAAGGCCGGTCTCAAGAAGGCCCGCAAGGCTCCGCAGTACTCCAAGCGCTGATCTGATTCCGCGCCGCACCGGCCCTGCGCCATCGAACGGCGGTCGTCCCTCTCGGGGCGGCCGCCGTTCGGCGTGCCGGGGGCGATGCGGACGCCGTCGACCCCTCGCGTAGTACGGTCGAGGGCAGACCACTCTCAGCTGACCCGGGCCCGCCCTCGCGCGGCCCGACGACGAAAGGCCTCCTGTGGCTCGACTTTTCGGCACGGACGGCGTCCGCGGCCTCGCCAACCGGGACATCACCGCGGACCTGGCCCTGCACCTGTCGGTGGCGGCCGCGAGGACGCTCGGCGACAAGGGTGCCTTCGGTGGCCAGCGGTCCGTGGCGGTCGTCGGCCGCGACCCCCGCGCCTCGGGCGAGTTCCTGGGTGCGGCGGTCTGCGCGGGCCTCGCGTCGGCGGGCGTCGACGTCCTCGACGCGGGCGTGCTGCCCACCCCGGCCATCGCCTATCTCACGGCCCGCATGAACGCCTCGATCGGCGCCGTGCTGTCGGCCTCGCACAACGCGATGCCCGACAACGGCATCAAGTTCCTCGCCAAGGGCGGGCACAAGCTCTCGGACGCGCAGGAGGACGAGATCCTCGAGCGCCTGGACGCCGAGCAGCAGTCCGCGGGTGAGCGTCCGACCGGTGCCGCGGTCGGACGCATCCGGCCGTTCCCGCAGGGCGCCGACTTCTACATGGAGCACCTGCTCGAGGCGGTCCCGACCCGTCTGGACGGCCTGCACCTCGTGGTCGACGCGGCGCACGGCGCGGCCAGCCAGGTCGGTCCCGAGGTGTTCGAGCGGGCCGGTGCCACGGTCGACGTGATCGGCGCTTCCCCGGACGGCCTCAACATCAACGACGGCTACGGCTCCACCCACCTCGACCGCCTGTCCGAGGCGGTCGTCGCTCGCGGCGCCGACCTCGGCTTCGCCTGGGACGGCGACGCTGACCGGTGCCTCGCGGTCGACGCGCAGGGCACGGTCGTCGACGGCGACCAGATCATGTCGATCCTTGCGCTGGCCCTCAAGGAGCAGGGACGACTGGCGGGCGACACCCTCGTCGTGACGGTCATGAGCAACCTCGGCCTGCTGCAGGCGATGGAGCGCCAGGGCGTGGCCATCCGCCAGACCGGCGTCGGCGACCGCTACGTCCTGGAGGACATGCGGGCCAACGGCCTGTCGCTCGGTGGCGAGCAGTCGGGTCACGTGATCATGCTCGACCACGGCACCACGGGTGACGGGGTCCTGACCGCCCTCATGCTGGCGGCGCGGGTCGTCGAGTCGGGGCGCTCGCTGGCCGAGCTCGCCTCCGTCATGACCCGCCTGCCGCAGACCCTCGTCAACGTCAAGGGCGTCGACAAGGACGCCGTGGACCGCAACGACGCCGTCAAGATCGCCGTCGCCGAGGTCGAGAACGAGCTGCAGGGCTCGGGCCGGGTGCTGCTGCGCAAGTCGGGGACCGAGCCCCTCGTGCGCGTGATGGTGGAGGCGCAGACCGAGGAGCACGCCAGGCAGGCCGCGGAGCGCCTCGCCAAGGTCGTCAAGGACAACCTCTCGCTGTGACCGGGCCTGAGCGGCCCCGCCCGGCCATGGCTGTGTCGATGGCCCCCGCCGGCAGGATCCGCCTGGGTTCGACACATCGGCCTGCGGTGCCCGGAAGTTGTCAACCTGTCTT
>NZ_DCYC01000106.1:390-19101 GCF_002330965.1 Arsenicicoccus sp. UBA2120 | reverse complement strand
CTGAACCCGGGGCGGTTCACTTCGCCAAGAACCTCGTGGTGATCCGCCGACAGGTCTTCCCCGGCAAGGGCGGCCTGGTCACCAAGCCGACCAAGAGCCGCAAAGAACGCCGCGAGCCGATCCTCGAACCGCTCCGTCCCGTGCTGGAACGCCTCACCGCAGGCAAGGAGTCCGAAGACTCGCTGCTGGTCGGCCCGAAGGGCGGCTACCTCACCACCGCGACCGTCCGCGACGCCACGAACTGGGACGGCATCGTCGCGAAACTCGGGCTGCCCGACCTCACCCGGCACGGTCTGCGCCACACCGGGGCCACCTGGATGGCCGACGCCGGCATCCCGCTGCACGTCCTCCAAGACATCCTCGGCCACGCCTCGATGGAGACCACCCGCGGCTACCTGCACCCCGACGACCGCCACCTCGCGTCCGCGGCAGAGCAGGCCAACGCCTTCCTCTCCGCCGCCGGACAACGCAAGCACGCCCGGCGCAGCAGCCCCGCGACCAGGAGCCTGTGATGCGCTCCCACCCCCGCGGGAGTGCTCCCGGAACCGTTCTGGTCCCCTTTTGGTCCCCTTATCCACAGGACACGGGTCCTGGGCGGTCCGCCCGTCCACAGTCGACCACCGGCGAGAGCGTCGAGGGGACCAGAGGGGGACCACGGAAAACGACCCCCGGACATGAAGAAGCCCAGGCGAGAAACCTACTCTCACCTGGGCTTTTACGTCGGGCTGACAGGATTTGAACCTGCGACCCCCTGACCCCCAGTCAGGTGCGCTACCAAGCTGCGCTACAGCCCGTTGCCCACCGCGGTGAGCGACACGTCACCTTAGCGCACGAGCGGCCACGATTCCCAATCGATCCCGCCCACCGCTGCCGCCCCGCAGGAGCGCCCACCCCAACCCTCACACAACGGGAATGTCTGTCCTCTCCCGGTCGTTGAACGATCCAGGAACCACCGAGAGGAACCCCCATGTCCCCACGCCGCACGAAGGCCTACCTCGACGCCCGCCACCTGCTGCGCAAGCACCAGGAGACCCACGGGGAGCTGCGCGGCGTGATCGCGCGCCGCACCGAGAGCGAGCCCACCGGCCACGAGTGACGCGGGCTCGGCCCACAGACCGGCGCGGATTCACCTCCTACCCCCTTGGAGGTGGATCCGCGCCTTTGTCGTGCGGGGACCGCGGTTGCGAGGAGGTCAGCGCGGCGGGGTGCTGCGCAGGTATTCCCCCAAGCTCGTCGGCCGCGAACCGGTGAGCTCGCGGACGGCACTGCTCACCGTCGCCATCGTGCCGTCGACGATCGCGGTGTAGGTGCTCACCCAGGCGTCGACCTGCCAGTCGGGGGCGCCGTAGCCGGCCCGGGATGCGTACGCCTCGTCGAGCGTCTCGTCGTGATAGCTGACGCGCGTCCCCCGCACCGCGGAGATGGTGCTCGCCACCTCGCTGAGGGTCAGCGCCTGCGGCCCCGTGAGGTCATAGGTGCGGTTGGTGTGCGCGGCCGGGTCCGACAGCACCGCAGCCGCCGAGCGCGCGACATCGGCGCGTGCGACGAACGCGCAGGCGCCCTCCCCCGCAGGCCCGCGGATGACCCCGTCCTCGCCCACCAGCGCCTCGGTGAAGTCGAGGTAGAAGCTGTCGCGCAGGAAGGTCCACGCCATGCCGGAGGCCTTGATGTGCTCCTCGGTGGCGTGATGGTCGCGCGCGAGGGTGAAGGTCGCGTCCGGCGCCGCTCCGAGGAACGACGTGTAGACCACGTGCTGCACCCCGGCCGCCGCGGCCGCGTCGACGAACGTGCGGTGCTGCGCCAGGCGGTCCGCGCTCTCGGACGCCGACACCATGAACAGCACGTCGACCCCGGCCAGCGCCCGCGTCCCCGCGTCCAGGTCGCCGAACTCGGCGGCCGCGACGTCCGTGACTGCGTCGTGGTGCGGCACCCGCGGGCTTGACGGGTCACGCACGACGAGGCGGTGCGGCATACCGGCCTGGTCGAGGAGCCGGGAGACCAGCCCCCCGAGCTGTCCGGTGGCTCCGGTCGTGGCGAGGGTCGTGCTCGTCATCAGGTTCTCCTCGACGTCGTCGTGGGCTGGGCATGGTCAGCGCTCGGAGCGCGGCCCCACACGTTCTCAGGCCGTGCGGCGTGCGAGTGCGCGCTCGGAGCGCGCACCGCACACGTCTGCGGTCGCCCGGCGTGCAGGGTCCGCGCTGTCACCGCAGGCCCTGCGCAGGCTGAGGCCGCCGGGCGTGAACAGTCTGCGCTCGAAGCGCAGACCCCGCACGTTCTCCGGTCCGTAGCGTGCGAAGGCCGCGCTCGGAGCGCAGCCCTCGCACGTTGCCACAGCGCCGACGCATCCACCCCGGCCGTATGCCGGGTGCCTACCGCGACTGCCGGCCGCGCTTCTCGCGCACGCGCACCGAGATCTCGATCGGCGTGCCCTCGAAGCCGAACTCCTCGCGCAGCCGCCGCTCGAGGAAGCGCCGGTAGCCCGCCTCGATGAAGCCGGACGCGAAGACCACGAACCGCGGCGGTCGCGTGGACGCCTGGGTGGCGAACAGGATGCGCGGCTGCTTGCCTCCGCGCACGGGGTGCGGGTGGGCGGCGACGATCTCGCCGAAGAACGCGTTGAGGCGCCCGGTGGGCACGCGCATGTCCCACGAGTCCAGGGCCGTCTCGAGATAGGGCACGAGCTTGCCGGTGCTGCGCCCGGTGAGCGCCGACAGGTTGACGCGCGGGGCCCACTGGATCTGGACGAGCTCGCGCTCGATCTCGCGCTCGAGGTAGTAGCGGCGCTCCTCGTCGACGGTGTCCCACTTGTTGTAGGCGACGATCAGGGCGCGGCCGGCGTCGACGACCTGCTGGATGACGCGGATGTCCTGCTCGGAGATCGGCTCGCCGGCGTCGACGAGGACGATGGCGACCTCGGCCTTCTCGAGGGCCGACTGGGTGCGCAGGCTGGCATAGAAGTCGGCGCCACGCGTCTGGTGCACACGCCGCCGGATGCCGGCGGTGTCGACGAACCGCCAGGTGGTGTCGCCGAGGCGGATCAACTCGTCGACCGGGTCGCGGGTGGTGCCGGCGACGGTGTCGACGACGACGCGCTCCTCCCCCGCCAGGCGGTTGAGCAGCGAGGACTTGCCGACGTTGGGGCGCCCGAGCAGCGCCACGCGACGCGGCCCGCCGCGCTCGTAGGCGCCACCGACCTTGGACACCTCGGGCAGCACCCGCAGCACCTCGTCCAGGACGTCACCGGAGCCGCGGCCGTGCAGCGCCGAGACGGGCCACGGCTGGCCGAGCCCGAGGCCCCAGAGCATGGCGGCGTCGGCCTCGGCGCGCTGGTCGTCGACCTTGTTGGCCACGAGGATCACGGGCTTGCCGGAGCGGCGGAGCATCTTGACGACGGCCTCGTCGGTGTCGGTGGCCCCGACGGTGGCGTCCACGACGAACATCACGGCGTCGGCCAGCTCGACGGCCACCTCGGCCTGCTCGGCGACGCGCAGGTGGATGCCCCGGGCGTCGACCTCCCAGCCGCCGGTGTCCACGAGCGTGAAGCGCCGCCCGGTCCACTCCGCCTCGTAGGCGACGCGGTCGCGGGTCACGCCGGGCACGTCCTCGACGACGGCCTCGCGGCGGCCGAGGATGCGGTTGACCAGGGTGGACTTGCCGACGTTGGGGCGGCCGACCACGGCGAGCACGGGCAGCGGCCCGGCGTTGTCGTCGTCGTCCTGCGAGCCCGGCTCGGCGTCGATGAGGGCGCGGTCCTCCTCGGACAGCTCGAAGTCCTCGAGCCCCGCCCGCAGCGCCTGCTCGACCCCCTCGTCGAGGGTGTCGTCCGCCGCGGATCCCACCGGGGTCTCGTCGGAGGTCGGGTTGTCGTGGTCGGTCACGTGAGCGGTCCTTCAGCAGTCCTTGCCGTATGCCGCGGAGCGGGCACCGGCATCCCATTGTCCCTCATGCCCCGCCACCGCCCGAACGAGCGACGCGACGCGCCCACCTGTCCCGCCGGACGGGCATCCGCGCAGCCACCCTCACCGGGGTCCTGGCCACGCGCTGACCGCGACGCTCGACCAGGAGGCGGCGTCGACCGTCGCGGCATTCCTGGACCAGCTGGCCTCGACCGCCCGGGACCGCCGCGAGGACCTCATCCCCCAGGACGGCCATCTCCCAGGAAGCAGGAGCGACCCATGATTCCGTTCGGCCCGCGGCTGATGGGCCAGACCGAGAAGGCGCTCAACCGGGTCCTGCAGCGGATCCTCGAGCACCATGACCTCGGCGAACCGCAGTGGGTCACCCTGAGGCTGGCACAGGACCGCAGACCCGCTGGCTCGCTCGCGGACTTCGTCGCCGGGGAGGGTCAATACCCGTATGCCGTGGGCATCATCGCGGGGCTCCACGCGCGTGGCCTCCTGCGTGACGACGCCTTGACCGAGGAGGGGCGCCTGCTCGTCGCCCGCGTGAGTGCCACCGTGGACCACCAGGTGGGCCGCCATCCCGGACGACCAGGCGACCAACGCCGCGCTTGCGCTCAACCACCTCCTGAGCGGATGTCGACAGCTCGTGGCCGATGACGTTCAGCCGACCCCGGCGACGCGACGCATCCGGACGACCAGGGAGGCCGCCGGCGAGACCTTGCCGGACGCGTAGGTCGACAGCCGCGACGGTGACGTGCCGATGCGCTCGGCGAAGGCCTTGCGCGACAGGCCGCTCGCCGCGACGAGCGCTGTGACCTCGTCGGCCACCGCCGCCTTCTCGGCAGCCTCGGCGGCCGCGCGCGCGTCGGCGATCGAGCGCTGCAGGAGCGGCGTCACGCCATACGGCTGCTCGTAGCTGAAGTAGTCCTCGAGCGAGCGCGCCACCGGGCCCCACGGGTCGGCCTGGACGGCGCGGTGGATCCGGCGCCAGTCGGCCAGACCGCCGCGCTCGACGGCCGTGACCAGTCCCTCGTAGGGCCACGACTCGACCGGATCGCTCGGGTCGGCATCGACGTTGCGAAAGCTCAGCGCCATCACTCGTCCCCGTCCACCATGGCCGCGGCCAGGTCTGCACACACCTGCACCACCGCCGACCAGTCGTGCCACCGGGGCAGCAGCCCCTTGTATCGAGGCAGCTCGTCGATCGTGCGGCGGTCGCGGGGGTCAGGCTGGGCCAACCGCTCCACGAGCAGTGTTGACACGGCACCCTGCTCGTCGGATCGGTCCGCGTAGTAGTCGTCGATGGCGAGCAGCGGCGTCACGGCAGGCGCGTGACCCATCGCGTCCGCCAGGGCAGCGACGTCGAGGTAGTCCCGGGTCTGGTTGCGCTGGACCACCAGGTAGGCCTTGACGCGCAGGGTCTCCTCGATCGTCGGCACCACCAGCTCCCCGGCGCCGGCCACCTCGACGCACGCGGTCTCCAGCGGGCGACGCCGTCGCAGCTCTCGAAGCCCTGCCTCGACCCCGTCCAGGGAGCCGAGGATGGTGAACGGCGGGGACGACGCCCGCACGCTGGTGGCCCAGCCGCCGCTCGCCTCGACCGCGTCAAGGACCGCCCCGTAGCGCTCGACCAGGTCGGTCAGGACATGGTCGTGGTCGAAGGACTGGCGGTGACCGGCGTAGTAGGCGGCCGCCGAGCCACCGACCAGCACGGCATCCGGCACCAGCCGCTGGAGCCGGACGGCCGACTGCCGCACCTCCGAGAGCACATCCATAAAATGATCATATCTGATAACGAGCCATGGCCATCATCGGTGGGCGGCGACGTGCTCGCGCAGGTGCTCGTGGATCTGGGACGTCGCGAGGCGGAGGCGCTCGCGACCGGGGACGCCGACGGGCGCCTCGACGGAGAAGGGTTCGCCGAACGCCACCACCATCCGCGCACCCGGACGGGGCAGCGAGCCGGCACCTCGTCCGGGAGCGCGCGTGCCGACGCAGGCCACGGGCACGACCTGCGCGCCGGTCTGCAGCACGAGCCAGGCGGCGCCCTGCTGCACGGCGGCGACCTCTCCGGTGCCGCGGGTGCCCTCGGGGAACACGCCGACCACTCCCCCGGCGTCCAGGACCGTGCGGGCCGAGGCCAGGGCCTGGCGGTCACCGGTCGTGCGGTCGACGGGGATCTGGCCCAGCCGCAGCAGGAGGCGTCCGACGCGGCCGGCATACAGCTCCTGCTTGACGAGGAAGTGCGGGGTCCGGGGCGCGACCGCGGCGACGAGCGGGCCGTCGAGCACCCCGCTGTGGTTGGCGACGAGGACCACCGGCCCCGACGCGGGGAACGACGCGCGCCCGAGCACGGACAGGCGATAGAGGCGCAGGACTCCCCGCACCGCCCGGGCGGTCGCCCCCATCAGCCGGTCGCTCGCGAGGGCGGGATCGAGCTCGCGGCGGTCAGTCACGGATGCGGCCCAGGTCGGACGCGATCTGGTCCAACACCGCCTCGACCGAGCCCTGCAGCGTCAGGTCGGAGGTGTCGATCGTGGTGACGCCGGGTGCGGCCTGCATGAAGCTCGAGACGGTCGAGTCGTCGCGGTCGCGGCGCACGATCTGGTCGCGGGTCGCCTCGACGTTGGCGGTGGAGGCATTGCCGTGCAGCTCGGTCGAGCGTCGCGCGAGGCGGGCCTCCTCGCTGGCGTAGAGCAGGATCCGCACGTCGGAGTCCGGCGCGACGACGGTCGTGATGTCACGCCCCTCGGCGACGACGCCGCCGCGCTCGCGCCCCACCAGCCCGATGATCTCGCGCTGCCGCCGACGCAGCTCGGCACGGACCTCGAGGTTGGTGGCGACGGCGCTGACCTGGGTCGAGATCTCGGTCGTGCGGATCGGCACGGACACGTCGGTCCCGCCCACCTCGACGCCCGGCGACTCGGGGTCGGTCCCGATGGTCAGCGGCATGGCCCGGACGGTGGCGGCCACGCGCTCGCCGTCGGTCAGGTCGACGTGCTGGTCGAGGCACCACCAGGTGGCCGCGCGATACATCGCCCCGGTGTCGAGGTAGCCGTAGCGCAGCCGCGACGCGACCGCTCGCGCGACGCTGGACTTGCCCGACCCCGAGGGCCCGTCGATGGCGACGACGACCAGGTCAGGGCCGTTCATGTGGTCGCCTGGCGGGGTCGGAGCGGGGGTCTGCGAGGCGCTGCTGGTCATGCCCGCGAGCCTAGTGGATCCGCCATCCCGTGGACCGCAGGTGGTCGCGCAGCCGGTCGCTCGCGGCGGGCAGCACCGACACCTCGGCCAGCGCCACCGGGTGACCGACGGCGTGCTCCAGGTGCAGGTCCTCGATGTTGATGCCCGCGTCGCCGACCTCGGCGAACAGCCGCCCCAGCGAGCCCGGTTCGTCGGGGATCACGACCGTGACCACGTCGTATGCCGTCGGCGCGCCACCGTGCTTGCCGGGGACGAGGGCACGGCCGCGGTTGCCGTCGTCGAGGAGCCGGGCGAGCACGGCCCGGGCACCGGGAGCACCAGGGGCGGGGGCGTACCGCCCGCCGAGCGCGTTCGCGTGCTCGCCACGACGCTCGCCGTGGGGGCCGTCGTCCGCGCCGCTCGTCGAGGCCTCGTCGGCCAGCGCGGCGAGCGCGTCCAGGGCCGCGGCGAGGTCCTCCTGCACGTCGAGCAGCACCTCACGGACCCCGGCGGCGTTGCCCGCGAGGATCTGGGTCCACAGCTGCGGGTCGCTGGCGGCGATGCGGGTGACGTCCCGCAGGCCCTGGCCGGCGAGCCCCACGGCGTGCTCGTCGCGGTCGCGCAGGCGCGCGGCCGTGAGGGTGGCCATGACCTGGGGGACGTGCGAGACGGCCGCGACCGCCGCGTCGTGCTCGTCGGCCGTCATCACGACGACCTCGCCCCGGGCGGCGGCGGCCAGGGCGCGCACGGCGTCCACGGCCTCGGGGGCCGACCGTGGCGTCGGCACGACGACCCACGCCCGGCCCTCGAACAGGTCGGGCCGTCCGGCCACCGCGCCGGATCGCTCGCGCCCCGCCATGGGGTGGCTCCCGACATACCGCTCGACGGACCCGGGGCCGGCGAGGGCCGCGACCCCGGAGGCGATGGCGCCCTTGACCGAGGCGACGTCGGTCACCGCGGCCCCCGGCCAGCGCTCGAGCTGCTCGGCAACGACCCGGGCCGCCACGTCCGGGGGCGCGGCGACGACCACGACGTCGGGCGTCTCGTCGTCGATGGTCCCGGCCCCGAGGTCACGGGCGAGGGCCGCCGCCGTCGGGGACGGGTCCTGCAGGCTGACCTGCCACCCGGCGGCGCGCAGCGCAAGGCCGATCGACGTGCCGATCAGGCCGGTGCCGACGATCCGGGCTCGGGTCACAGCTGGGCCGCGTCGTAGAGCGAGGACACCTCGGCGCGCGTGAGGGCCCGCATCTTGCCGGCCTTGAGGGTGCCGAGGCCGACCTCGCCGACCTTGATGCGGACGAGGTTGAGCACCGGGTGGCCGACCGCCTCCATCATGCGGCGGACGACGTGCTTGCGGCCCTCGTGCAGGACCACCTCGACGACGGCCTTGCCCGGCGAGGAGTCGACGACCTTGAACGAGTCGACGCGCACGGGACCGTCCTCGAGCTCGACACCGTCGCGCAGCTGCTGCCCCAGGTCGCGCGGCAGCGGGCCGGGGACCTGCGCGAGATAGGTCTTGGTGACGCCGTACGCCGGGTGCTGCAGCCGGTGCGCGAGCTCACCGTCGTTGGTCAGCAGGAGCAGCCCCTCGGTGTCCTGGTCGAGCCGTCCGACGTGGAAGAGCCGCTGCTTGCGGCCCTCGCCGAGGTAGTCGCCGATGTCCACGCGGCCGAGCTCGTCGTGCATGCTCGTCACGACGTTGAGCGGCTTGTTGAACGCCAGGTAGACCTTGCTCTCGTCGAAGATCACCCGGTCGCCGTCCACGTGGACCTGCTGGGTCTCGGGGTCGACGCGCACCCCCATGTCGGTGACGACGTGGCCGTCGACCTGGACGTGCCCCTCGGCGATGAGTCGCTCGCAGGTGCGGCGGCTGCCGACGCCGGCGCTCGCGAGGAGCTTCTGCAGGCGGGTGCCCTCGGGGTTGTGCACGTCGACGTAGGGCTCGGTGGAGCGGGCGCGCTGCGGCTGCTGGGCGGCGCGACGCTGCCCGGCGATGCGCTTGGCCCCGGGGCCCATGCGGCGGGGGGCTCCCGGCGCGCTCGAGCGGCTGGTGCCGCCCGACCCACCTGAGCGGCCGGCGCCACCCGTGCCTCCGGTGCCGCCGCGGCGGCCTCCGCCGGCGGACCCGGATGACCTGTTGGACCTGTTCGGCTGCGGACTCATGTCAGCGCCCCTGTTCTGCGATCTCGTCGAGGATGTCGGTGTCTGGCAGGTACGGCGCCAGGGCCGGCAGCTCGTCCAGGCTCGAGAGGCCCATCCGCTGCAAGAAGTAGGGGGTCGTGCCGTAGAGCACGGCCCCGGTGGTCTCGTCGTGGCCGGTCTCGGTGATCAGGCCACGGGTCATGAGGGTGCGGATCACGCCGTCGACGCTGACGCCGCGGACCGCGCTGACGCGGGCCCGGGACACCGGCTGCCGGTAGGCGATGACCGCCAGGGTCTCCAGGGAGGCCTGGGTGAGCTTGGCGCGCTGCCCGTCGAGCAGGAACTTCTCCACGGCCGGGGCGTACTCCGGGCGGGAGTAGATGCGCCAGCCACCAGCGAAGTCCCGCAGCTGGTAACCACGCGAGCCCTCGTCGTACTCCCGGGCCAGGTCGACGAGCTGCTTGCGCACCTGGTCGAGGGGGACCTCCAGCGCGGCCGCGAGGGTGCTCTCGTCGATCGGCTCCTCCACGACCATGAGGACGGCCTCGAGCGCACCGCGCAGCCCGGCCGGGAAGTCGCGGACGTCAAAGACCTCCTCCTCGACCTGAGGTTGCGGCTCGACGGCCTGCACCTCGACCTGAGCCTCAGACATTCGTCTGCCCTCCTTCGTGGTCCTGACCAGCAGGTATGTCGCCCGCCGCCGCAAGGGCGGCCTCCGCCATGAGGCGCTGTTCCTCGTCGCTGGGGTCCCCGTCGCGCTCGGTCACGGATTCGCCGCCCGCGAGCACGGCGGCGGCGGCCACGTCGGCGGCTGCAGCCATGTCGGCGGCGTCGAACTCCCCCGTGATCTCCACGTCCTCGCGGTCCTCGCCGGTCCACCGCACGTCGAGCTCGCCCAGGGCCTCGGCCTGCTCGAAGGACACGACCGCCTCCTTGAACAGCTCGAGCAGGGACAGGAACCGTGCGACCACGACGAGCGTGGAGTCGGCGTCGGCGACCAGGGACCGGAAGGACATCGTGCCGTGCGAGCGCAGCCGGCCCACGACGATCGACGCCTGCTCGCGCACCGACACCTGAGCGGCGTGCAGGTGGGCCAGGCCCACGGTCGGCGCCTCGCGGGGGGTGAGCGCGCGGGCCGCGATCATGGCCAGCTGCTCCGGCGTGACGGCCATGACCAGCTCGGGCAGCAGCCGGGCGAACTGCGGCTCGAGCCCGGCCTGGCGTGCCGTGATGCGGCCGTGCGTCGACATGCGCTCGGCGAAGGCGCCGGCGATCTGCTTGTAGGCGCGGTACTGCAGCAGGCGGGCGAAGAGCAGGTCACGCGCCTCGATGAGGGCGAGGTCCTCCTCGTCGTCGGGCCCCGAGCTGGGCAGCAGGCGCGCGGCCTTGAGGTCGAGCAGGGTCGCCGCCACGAGCAGGAACTCCGACGCCTGGGAGAGGTCCCAGTCCTGCCCGCCCTCGTCCGCGGCCTTCTGGGCAGCGCGGATGTGGGCGATGAACTCGTCGGTGACGGTGGCCAGCGCGATCTCGGTGATGTCGAGCTTGTGCTTGCTGATCAGCCCCAGCAGCAGGTCGAACGGCCCGTCGAAGTTGTCCAGGTGCACCTCGAACGGCGTGACCGCCGCTCGTCGGGTGATGACGCCGCCCGGCGTGGCCTCCGCTGCCCGACCTGGCTCGGTCATGACGCTCAGGCGGCACCACCGCGGGCGATGAGCTCCCGCGCCAGCCGGCGGTAGGCCTCGGCGCCGCTGTGCGCGGACGCGTAGGTCGTGATCGGCTCGGCGGCCAGGGTGGCGTCCGGGAACTTCACCGTGCGGCTGATGACGGTGTGGAAGACGGTGTCGCCGAAGTGGTCGACCACCGAGCGGACGACCTCGCGGCTGTGCAGCGTGCGGCCGTCATACATCGTCGCCAGGATCCCGTCGATCTGCAGGCGCGGGTTGAGGCGGTCGATGATCTTCTCGATCGTCTCGACCAGCAGCGCCACGCCGCGCATGGCGAAGAACTCGCACTCCAGCGGGATGACGACGCCGTGCGCCGCCGTGAGGGCGTTGACGGTGAGCAGGCCGAGGGACGGCTGGCAGTCGATGAGGATGACGTCGTAGTCGTCCATCACCGGGCGCAGCACCCGCGCGAGGATCTGCTCGCGCGCGACCTCGCCGACCAGCTGGACCTCGGCGGCGGACAGGTCGATGTTGGCCGGGATGATGTCGACGTTGTCGGTGCGCGTCGGCTGGATGACCTCGCGCACGTCCAGGCCGCGCTCGACGAGCAGGTTGTAGATGGTGGTGTCGAGGTCGTTGGTGCGGATCCCGAAACCCACGGACAGCGCGCCCTGCGGGTCGAAGTCGACCATGAGCACCTTGCGCCCGAGCTCCGCGAGCGCCGCCCCCAGGTTGATGGTGGTGGTCGTCTTGCCGACCCCGCCCTTCTGGTTGCACATGGCGATGACGCGCGCCGGGCCGTGGCTGGTGAGCGGCGGCGGCTCGGGGAAGTCGATCATGGGTCGGCCGGTCGGGCCCATGTTGCCCTCGAACACCCCGTCTGTCCCGGGGAGGACGTCATGACGCGGCGACTCGTAGGCGCTCGGCTGCTGCTGGGTCTGCTCCGGGTGGCTCACCGGTCGATCATCTCCCACGCTGGTGCGGCGGTCTGCGTCGCGCAGATCAGTCACACGTGACCATACCGTGACCACGGTGCGTGATCACACTCCGGTCACGTGGTGACCTGTGCGAGCGCGCCGGCAACCTGCAGGGCGACCTCGTCGACCACCTCGGGTCCGGCGCCGCGACCGACGACGCTGGCGCTGCTGCTCTGCGCAGAACCCGCGCGCGAGCTCCTCCTCGTCCGGCTCGGGCATCGGGTTCTCCGCCTGCCACCGGGCGAGCTCGTCCTCGGTGAACGGTCGATCGGTGAGCGGGACGTATGGCGCGGAACCGCGCGGCAGCTGACCGCTCGTCGGCACCATGGGGGCCATCGGCGATCGTCGCCGCAGGTAGCGCTCCGCAGGAGGCAGCGCCCACCACACCAACCACTCGGGCAGCATCACGCCCTCATCCTAGGGATCAGCGCCCTGATCGCCGCACCCACCCGCGACCTCAGCGAGCACGCGGGTGGGACTCGGCAAAGACCTCGCGGAGCCGTTGGACGGTGACCTGGGTGTAGATCTGCGTGGTCGTGACGCTCGCGTGCCCCAGCAGCTCCTGCACCACGCGGACGTCGGCGCCGCCGTCGAGCAGGTGGGTGGCGAAGGAGTGGCGCAGCGTGTGCGGTGACAGGTGCTGGTCGAGCCCGGCGCGCTCGGCCGCGACCTGGATGACGGCCCACGCGCTCTGCCGGGACAGCCGGCGTCCGCGCTGGTTGAGGAACAGGGCGGGTCCGCCGGATCCCTTGGCGGCGAGCAGGGGGCGGGCGCGCACGACATACGCGCCGATCGCCTCGCGGGCGAAGGACCCGAGGGGGACGAGCCGCTCCTTGCCGCCCTTGCCGAGCAGCCGGACGACGGCCTCCTCCTCGGGCACGTCGGGCCCGGGCAGGTCGTCGAGGTCGAGCCCCACCGCCTCGGAGATGCGGGCGCCGGTGGCGTAGACGACCTCCAGCAGCGCACGGTCGCGCAGGGACACCGGGGGGTCGCCGACGGAGGACGCCTCGAGGAGTCGCTCCACCTCGTCGATGCGGATGGCCTTGGGCAGCCGCGTCCCCACGGCGGGCGGCCGCACCTCGCGGGCGGGGTCGACCTGGGTCACGCCCTCGAGCAGCAGGAACCGGTGCAGGCCGCGCACCGCGATCAGGGTGCGGGCGGCCGAGGACGCCGACAGGGCCGTGCGCCCCGGCGCGTCACCCTCGCCCGGCGCCGACGTGCGCAGGTGCGCGAGGAAGGACGCGACGTCCTCCTCGCGCACCTGCGCGATGTCGGTGATGCCGCGCTGCTCCAGGTAGGCCTGGTAGCGGCGCATGTCACGCCCGTAGGACGAGAGCGTGTTGTCGGACACGCCCCGCTCCACGGTCAGGTGGTCGAGCCACCCACGGATGGCGCGCTCCGGCTTCAGCGCAGCACCTCGTCGACCGGCGTGCACTCCAGGTCGAAGGCCTCCGCCACGCCGGGGAAGGTCACGCGGCCGTCGTAGGTGTTGAGCCCCAGCGCCAGCGCGTGGTCGGCCTCGAGCGCCGCACGCCAGCCCTTGTCGGCGAGCGCCACGGCATACGGCAGGGTCGCGTTGGTGAGGGCGTAGGTGGAGGTGTTGGCCACCGAGCCCGGCATGTTGGCGACGCAGTACATCGTCGAGCCGTGCACCTGGTAGACGGGGTCCGCGTGGGTCGTGGGCCGCGAGTCCTCGAAGCAGCCGCCCTGGTCGATGGCGATGTCGACGAGCACCGAGCCGGGGCGCATCTGCGACACGAGCTCGTTGGTGACGAGCTTGGGGGCCTTGGCGCCGGGCACGAGGACCGCGCCGATGACCAGGTCGGCCTCGCGGACGGCCTGGGCGACCTCGAGCGCGTTGGAGGTCACGGTGTTGAGGTGACCCTGGTAGATCGCGTCGAGGTAGCGCAGCCGGGCGATGTTGATGTCGAGCAGCTTGACGCGGGCGTGCATGCCCACGGCGATCTGCGCGGCGTTGAGGCCGGCCACGCCGGCGCCGAGGACGACGACGTTGGCGCCCTGCACGCCGGGCACGCCGCCCATGAGGACGCCGCGACCGCCGTTGGTCCTCATGAGGTAGTACGCGCCGACCTGCGCGGCCAGGCGGCCCGCGACCTCGGACATGGGGGCCAGCAGCGGCAGCGAGCGGTCGGGGAGCTGGACGGTCTCGTAGGCGATGCCCGTGACCTTGCGCTTCATGAGCTCCTCGGTCAGCGGCCGGTCCGCCGCGAGGTGCAGGTAGGTGAAGAGGGTCTGGCCCTCGCGCATGCGGTGGTACTCGGCCTCGATCGGCTCCTTGACCTTGAGGATCATGTCGGCCTGCGCCCACACCTCGTCGGCCGAGTCGATGATGGTGGCCCCGGCCGACGTGTAGTCCTCGTCGGTGATGGACGACCCTGCGCCCGCGGACTTCTCGACGACCACCTCGTGACCGTGAGCGACCAGCTCGTGCACACCCGAGGGGGTGATCGCCACACGGAACTCGTTGTTCTTGATCTCGCGGGGGATGCCAACCAACATGTGCTCTCTCCTGTCCACGCCGGGGACGCCGTCGGCCCCGTGCTCGACCGGCTCCGGAGGGATCGCCCCCGTCGCCCGACACTCGCGAGTCTAGCCACGGGGGTGTCGCCCCCTCCTCCGGGGTGGGGTCCCGGTGACACTGGGCCCATGACGCTGTATGCCGCCGCCCCGGCCCGACGACTCCGACAGGTCCTGGGCGACCTGCTGCTGCTCGGGTGGATCGCCTCGTGGGTGTGGGTCGGGCGCCTGGTGCAGGACACGGTGGTCCGCCTCGCCGACCCCGTCGTGGGGATCCAGTCACGGGCGAGCGACCTCGGCCGCACCATGCGCGACGCCAGCTCCTCGGTTGGTGACCTGCCGATGGTGGGCGACACGCTCAAGGTGCCGTTCGACAAGGCGTCGGGCACCGGCGACGGCATCGCGCGGTCGTCGGCCGACCTGGTCGCGCAGATCCAGCGGATCGGCTGGCTGCTGGGCCTGCTCACGGCGGCCGTCCCGATCCTCCTCGTCACCTTGTGGTGGGTGTCGCGGCGCGTGGCGTTCGTGCGGGCGGCGACGGCCGCGCAGCGGTTCGTGGACTCCGAGGCCGACCTGGACCTGTTCGCGCTGCGCGCCATGGCCCGTCAGCCCCTCGAGCGCCTGACCCGCATCTCGCCGGACCCGGTCGGCGCCTGGCGCCGCGGCGACCCCGAGGTCGTGCACGCCCTGGCGCTGATGGAGCTGCGCGAGCAGGGCCTGCGACCCCCGCCTCCGCGCGCAGCCTCCCCGCGCTGAGCCCCAGGACCCCGCCGACCGGTCACGTCCCGGCACCCACCCCCGCCCGTCCCTGACCAGTCGGTGGACGGGCGGCGGCCGTGGCGCGTGCCGCGAGCACGGCCATGGCGTCCACGAGCTCCGGTGGCGAGACGACCTCCACCGCGTCGGCGAGCGCGAGGACGTGCCACGCCGCCCCCATCAGGTCGTCGGTGCCCGCGGTGAGGACGCAGCGGTCGGGCCCGTCCTCGGTCACGACGCCGATGGTCGGGGGCACCTGGTCGCGCACCGCGTCCGCCGGGGCGGACAGGCGGACGACGATCGTATGGCGCTGCCCGCGCGTCCCCAGGGCCTGGCGGACGTGCTCGGCCGGGTCGGGGCACGGCCGGGGCGTGAAGCGCCAGGTGGTGACGTGGACGTCCGAGGTCCGGTCCACGCGAAAGACCCGCCAGTCGTCGCGATCCAGGTCCCACGCCAGGAGGTACCACCGTCGCCCCGCCACCACGAGGTGGTAGGGCTCGACGCGTCGCTCGCCCGTCTCGCCGCCACGCTTGACGTAGCCGAAGCGCACCTGCACGCGTCCGCGCGCCGCGGTGGCCAGGTCGGTGACGGCGCCCACGTCGACCCGCGCTCCCCCGGGCGCCAGTGCCACCGTCGTCTCCTGCACCGCGGCCACCCGCTCGCGCAGCGGCGCGGGCATCACCTGCTCCAGCTTGCCCAGCGCCCGGACGGAGGCGTCGCCGATGCCCTCGACCGTGGCCTGCGTGGCCAGGCGCAGGGACACCGCGAGCGCCACGGCCTCGTCGTCGTCCAGCAGCAGCGGGGGCAGCTCGCGTCCCGTCACGAGGCGGTAGCCGCCACCGGTCCCCGCCGCCGACTCGACGCGATAGCCCAGGTCGCGCAGGCGCTGCATGTCACGGCGCAGCGTCCGGTCGGTGACGTGCAGCTCGGCGACCAGGTCGGGGCCGGCCCACACGGGCCTGGACTGGAGCAGTGAGAGCAGGCGCAGCGCCCGCGCGGTGGTGTCCGCCATACGTCCCATCCTGCCGGACACTGCGGACAGAAAGTGTCCGCAAGGGGCGCGACAGTGAAGCCATGAACACGACACGGACCACATCGCCGCTCGACTGGGCCGCTCAGCTCGACGAGCAGCTGCACTGGCACTGGACGCACCAGCTGCGCGCCAGGCTCGACGGGCTCACCGACGACGAGTACCTCTGGGAGCCGGCCCAGCCCGCCTGGACCATCCACCCGGGCGAGCCGACCACCATCGACTTCGCCTATCCCGAGCCGGTGCCCGCCCCGGTCACGACCATCGCGTGGCGGCTGGCCCACGTCATCGTGGGGGTCCTCGCCATGCGCAACCACGGCCACTTCGGCGGACCGCCCGCCGACTACCAGTCGTGGACCTATGCGACGACGGCCGACGGGGCGCTGGCCCAGCTGGACGACGCCTACGACGCCTGGCGCGCCGGGACCACCGCCCTCTCCCCCGACGACCTCGCCGCACCCTGCGGTCCCACCGAGGGCCCGTATGCCGACCTGCCGCTCGCCGCCCTGGTCCTCCACATCAACCGGGAGGTCATCCACCACGGCGCCGAGATGGCGCTGCTGCGAGACCTCTATGCCCGCCGAGACATCCTGACCGGCAAGGGGATCCGCTGATGTACGCACCCACCACCGACCCCGAGCTCGCGATGCTGGCGGGCTACGCCGACTCCCAGGTCGACGCGCTGCGCGCCTCGCTGCGTGGCCTCACCCACGAGCAGGCAGCCGATCACCCCGCCCGCAGCCGGCTGAGCCTCGGCGGGCTCGTGCGGCACACCACCTGGGTGCTGCGCCAGCACGCCGGGTCGGGACGACCGGGCGACTTCTCCGAGGAGGGTGTCGCCGCGTTCATGGACACCTTCGCCTTCGACGACCGGCACACGGTCGACGGCGTCCTCGCCGAGCTGGACGCCGCCCGCGCCGACTGCCGGGCCCGCACCCTGGCCTCCGACCCGGACGAGGAGTCCCTGCAGCCCCCGGCACCGTGGGACGGCCTGCCGGCGATGACGGCCACCCGGCGCTACGAGATGCTGCACCTGGTCGAGGAGCTGGCGCGGCACGCCGGCCACGCCGACATCCTCCGCGAGCAGCTCGACGGCGCGCTCGTGCCCGACCTCGAGGCAGCCGAGGCAGGACGGTCGGTGTGGGAGCCGGCCGTCACCTGACCGCCGGAGCATGGACCGGGGGCGGCGTCGATCGGGCGAGGTCGCGAAGGCGATGTCGATCGGGCGAGATCGCTCAGGCGAGGTCGCTCAGGCGAGCTCGGCGTCGTCCTCGCGCGGCCGGTAGCGCCGCCCCACCACCATCCGCCCCACCACCAGGCCGACCAGCAGCAGGTAGGTCCCCAGCAGCACGGGGACGCTCCATCCGGGCGTCTCGCCGCCGGGGCGGTGCGCGGCGATCCCGATCTGCACGTCGACGGCCGTCAGCAGCCCGACGGTCGCCGCGACGAGCAGCACCAGGTCCTCGCGCACCAGCCGCTCGAACCTCACCAGCCGGCGCGGCCGCTCGAGCCACCACTGCTTGTGGGGCACGTTGATCCCGTCGGGCCACACGAGGGCGAGTCGCGAGAGCCAGACCATCGGGTAGGCGAGGGCCAGCGGCAGGAGCACCGACATCGCCAGCGCCGTGCCGCGGCTCGACCAGTCGTCGGGGACCGTGCTGCCCGACCAGTGCGTCGGTACGCGCTCGGGCAGCGTCGCGACCAGCCACACCAGGGTCGTCAGCCAGGCGAGGGTCGCCACCGCGATCGCGAGCCGCGGTCCCCACGAAGCCGGTTCGCGGGGCAGGTCCCGCGCCTCGCGGGCGACGTCCTTGCGCGCAGCCTCCCGCTGCTGCCACGTCTCCCCGGTCTGCGTCATACGGCCAATGTATGATGACCCACCCAACCCGGCGTCGCGGCAGCCGCCCCGGACCACCTGCATCCCACCTCGGGATGCAGGCGCGGTAGGATGACGCCATGTCCTCTCAGATCGCCGTCCGCCTGCCGGACGAGATGGTGACCTACCTCGACCGGGCCGTGGCCGCCGGCGAGGTGCCGAGCCGGGCCGCGCTGGTCGCCGTGGCGATCGAGCGCGAGATGCGTCACCGGGCCGCCGTCCGCGACGCGGCGATCCTCGCCGAGCACGGCGCGGGCGACGATCTCGACGACCTCGTGACGTGGTCCGCGTCCTCCCTCGACCTGGACCGCTGACGGTTGTGCGGGAGATCTGTCTGGCGCGCGCCGACAAGACTCGGCCCGTGCTCGTCCTCACGCGCGAGGCCGCCCGAGGCGCCATGACCAAGGTGACCGTCGCCCCCATCACCTCCACCGTCAAGGGCCTGAGCAGCGAGGTCCCGGTGGGTCGCGCCAACGGGCTGGACCACGCGGGCGCCGTGTCCCTCGACAACGTGGTGACCATCCCTGCGTCACTGCTCGGACGCACGCTCGGATTCCTCACCGACGACCAGGAGCATCAGCTCGCGCGAGCGATCGTGCTCGCCTACGACCTCGACGTCCCCCTTCTCGGCTGACGCCACCCC